>SYHM01000188.1 GCA_005799205.1 Planctomycetia bacterium
CCGAGTGGACCGCCAACTCCCTGCGAGTAGACAGCACTGCGATATGAATCATCCCCCGCCTCGTCGAAGAGAAATCCAGCGCCGAACACGCCAGTGCCGAGGCTCCAAGCGCCGGTGTCGTATCTGTCATTCCCGGCGCGATCCATGAGGATGCCAACTCCGAAGAGGCCAGCGCCGCACGCAAATGAGGCTCCCGAGTAGTGGTCATTGCCGCTGAGGTCATCGATGAGAGAGACTCCAAAGAGCCCAGCCGCGGGCCCCTGGGTCGCGCCGCCTACATAGCGATCGTTGCCAGCACGATCGAGCACCGCTTGATTACCGACATAGGGTTGGTCCCATGTGTAAGAGTCGTCACCTCCGGGATCGAACACGGCGGCAATCTGACGCATGTCGTAGGTATTGTTCTCGAGCGAGCCAACGATGACCCATCCGATCCCTTCGACGCGCTCGCCAGCCAGAACCGCGCCACTCACAGCAGGTGCGATGTCAGGTGAAAGTGGCTCAGCCACGCACGCGGCCCAATCACACGTTGCGCTGATACCTGAGTCGATGTGCGCGAGCGTGCGCGCGACCGCGAGCATGACCCCCTGATCGCTCATGTCGATCGCGCGCCTCGCACGCTCTGCGAACGGGGCGAGTCGTTGTGCGGTTGCGGGGCTGAGACTCATCTCGCGCGTGAGAATCGCTAGAAAGTCAAGACTCTCTGCGCTCGAAGGTCGGTCATGGAGCGCTGGCTCGAAAAGCAGCCTCGGTTGATTTAGAAGAAAGTCGAGAGCAAAAATGGCACCCTGAGGATTGGCGACCGGAAGGTCTCCTTGGCAAGGTGGTAGCAAATCTTTGGGTGTTCCGAAGGCCGTGCAGATGAGCTGCGCTGAGCGTCGTTGGTTCGAGGGAGCCGCAACCAACCCGGTTGCAGTCTCGGCTGCGATCAGCGGAGCGGCAGTGCGTGCTGCGATGTCAGCGAGCGCGAGCGGGCGCGAAATCGCTTCACGCATCGGAATCGACATCAAATCGTCGGGCGCTCGGCTGCAAAAATGTGTGAGGTCGCTCATCACCAGCTGAAGGGGGGTACGCAACTTGTGCGTATCGAGCAGCGGTCCGAGCAACTGCGAATCAGAAGCCGGATCGAGCAGCGACGTCGCTCGAGCGCACACACGCGTGAAGGCGCGATCGAGCGGTTCCTCTTGATCAGAACCCATTGGGTTCGCCGCGAAACCTCCCGCGACGACGAGCATGCAGATTCCACACGAGATTGAATGGCAACGCATCTGCGCGCAAGCATAGTTGCCGTGAAAACCGCTACCTTGTGGGGATGCCTCGACGCGCGCGAAAACCATCCCATTCCTTCACGGACGCATCACGTGGCGTTCGCCTTCAGAAGGTCATGGCCGATGCGGGAGTCGCGTCGCGTCGCACAGCCGAGGTGATGATCTCTGAGGGGCTTGTGACCGTCAACGGCGAACTGATTGATGCGCTCCCCGCGTGGGTCGATCCAGCGAAGGACAAGGTGCAGGTGGATGGTCGTCCGCTTCGCAAGTCCGAGCAACATGTGTACGTGATGCTGCACAAACCAGCTGGGTATGTCTGCACGAATTCGGACCCCGAGGGACGGCGCCTCGCGACCGCGCTTGTCGAGCATCCGACGCACGCGCGCCTCTATCCGGTCGGACGACTCGACATGGACTCGAGTGGACTTCTGTTGTTGACCAACGATGGTGAACTTGCGAATCGACTCACCCATCCACGCTATGAGGTGCACAAGGAATACGAAGTCATGGTGAAGGGGCGACTCGAGCCAGATGATGTTGCTCGCCTCGAAGAGGGGATTTTTCTGCCCAGTGGCTCTGAACCAGGGTCGCGCACCCGTGAGTCACACCTAAAAATCTTGCGGCGCGATCCGACTCGCACTGTGCTGACGATGGAATTGCGCGAAGGACGCAATCGACAGATTCGCCGGATGCTCGCCGACCTCGGTCATCCAGTGAAGAGTTTGAGACGAATTCGGATGGGTCCTGTGCGTCTGCGCGGTCTTGCGATTGGTGCGTGGAGAGATCTCACCCATTCGGAACTCTCACAACTTCGAAAGGAGGCGTTCGCAGATGCTGCGGCGATTCATCGCCGACGAGAACGTGCCACCAAGAGCACCCCTTCGCGCAAGACCGCGCGTACCTGAGCGAGCGAATCACCATGCCACAATACGAATACATCAACGACGAGGACGGCGAGATCATCGTGCTACTTCGTCCCATGTCGCAAGCAGATGCCCCAGTCGACGATCCCACGGGTCGATCACGCAAGTTTCGCCGCAAACTCAGCACATTTGGGGTGACTGGAACGCAGTCGCCTTCTGGGGCCGGCCATGTCCACACTGGGGGATGTTGTCCGTGTGGCAAGCCGCAGTCCTCGTGTGGTAATCAGTGAGCGCGATGCACATTCACGGAGTCGATTTTTCAGGGGCCGACAATGGAGGCCTCCACAAGATTCGCGTGGCATCGTGGAAGTCCACGAGCGAGGTCTCCGTTGAGCGGGCTGATCGAAGCGCACTCATGCGGATGATTCTCTCGTCAGCGAAGGGCCACGATCACCATCTTTGGCGTGTTGATGCTGCGTGTGGAATCCCCATGAGCACTCTTCGCGCACATGGCATTGAAGCGAACTGGCTCGCAGCGGCACGCTGGTCTGCGCAAAGTGGCTCACCCCGGGCATGGCGAACACAACTTCGGCTCATCTCGCGTGAAGAGCCTCGTCGCGTCACCGATGCCGAGGCGCGTACGCCGATGGCTCCAATGAACCTTCGGTGTTTCAAAGCGACATGGACCTTCATGTGCGAGGTGTTGTTGCCACTGCATGAGGCCGGCGTCTCGATCGCACCGATGGCGCTCGCTGACTCAACGGCGACCGTGTGCGAGGGAAACTCGACGAGCGTCTTGCATCGACTCGGTTTTCCAGCGCGTGGTTACAAGGGTGAAGGTGAACCGCCCGCGCGGGTCCGCGCCCTGATCGCGCGGCGGCTCGAAGAGGCGGGTATTCCGATCACTGCGTCGCTGATGCAGCAAGCGATCGCCGACACCGAAGGGGACATCCTCGATGCACTGATTTTGTTGACGCCTCCGGTGCACTCAGTCGTGCCAGTCGAGGGGGCTGTCGAGGGATGGGTGTACTAGCGGTCGCTCACACCCCGCGCGTGGCGGGATCCCAGATGACTTTGTGCATCTGAATCTGCAGCCTGACATCGAGGCGGTCTCTCAGAATCCACTCAGCGAGTTCGCGCGGGTGCAATCCACGTGCGCCGAGAATCTCGAGCGCTGCTGGCTGTTCATGCACCGGTGAGAAGTGGACTGCACGGCAGCGCTTCACGAGGTCATGGGTGGCAGTGATCTCGCGAGCAAACTCATAGTCGCCGCGCGATCCGATCACGAACTTGACCTCATCGTGGGGTCGCAGGCGATCGAGATTCGCCCATTGCGTGCGGTGCGACTCTCCTGAATCTGGAGTCTTGACATCGAGAATGATGTGAGCGCGAGGGTCGACCGCTTCAGTATCAATCGCACCTGACGTTTCGATGAGCACCGTGCGGCCTGCGTCGAGCAACCGCGTGATGAGCGCATGGACGCCTCGCTGCGCGAGAGGCTCCCCGCCGGTGATCTCGATCACTTTGCAGGAGTGGGCGAGCGCTTCATCGACGAGCGAATCGATTGTGCGAGTTGAGCCCTCTCGGAAGGCGTACGAGGTATCGCAGTACGTACACCGAAGTGGGCAACCAGCGAGTCGGATGAACAGGCAGGGCGATCCCACCCAGGTTGATTCACCTTGAATCGAAAAGAAGATCTCGTTGATGCGCAGCGTCATGGCGAAAGAAAAGTTGCCGCCACTTCTCAGTGACGGCAACAGGGTTGTCCGACCAAATGCCCAGAAGAGGACTCGAACCTCCAAGGGATTGCTCCCGCCAGCACCTCAAGCTGGTGCGTCTGCCAGTTCCGCCACCTGGGCTAATAGGAGGGGGGGGGGAGTATAGGGGTCAGTTGGTCCATCCGGAGAGCAGGACCGCCAAATCTGCTCCGTCGGTTGTGCCAGAACCGTCGATATCGCCGCCCGCTGCTCCCCATGCGCTCAGAAGCACCGCAAGATCGGCGCCATTAACGGATCCGTCTTGGTTGAGATCTGCAGGGGCGTAGGGTGGAGTGCAATTCACGCCGCCGATGGCAAAGTCATCGATTCCAGCTTCGACGACTGATCCGCTTCCAGTATCGCTCGCGACGAATTTCACTCGCATATTGGCGGTTGGAGTGACGAAGTCGGCAACTCTGAAGCTCTTGTACACCCATGTGTTGAGATTCTCTGTCACCAGTTCGAGCTGTACCCACGAGGTGCCGCCGTTGTTGCTGATGTAAATCGGCATCGAGTCGGCGTTCGGGACTGATCCAGTGTCGTTCGAATACCACCGCCAATAGCTGATCATGGCTGCGGGATCGTTGACGAGGCTGAACACGGGCGAGAGCAACGATGTCGCGCCCCCATCGACGTCTGCTTCACCAAGCGCGCCACCTGTGGTGCCCTGTCCAGTGACATAGCACATCGTGCCAACCGCGGTGTGATCGTCGCCTGGCTGCGCCGCAGTTCCGATTGGATCAACGCGCGTCCAGATGCCAGTGGTGGCTGTGTCGCCAGTGGCGCCGACGGTCCAAGGGCTTGCCACTTCGAACTGATCAGAGACCACGATGTTCTCGCCGTAACCAGCCGCCGTCGCATGCACCGCGGTCGGCGCAGTCGATGGATTGGTGACGATCGCGTTCGTCGTCGTCTTCGCCTCGAAGTAGTACTGCACCGCACTGCCACACGCTGGCATCGGAATCGTTGCCGTATACGAATTCGCAACACCCTGCGTCATAGCCGCGCTTGTGTACGCGCCAGTACCCGTCCGCCAGTAGACCTTGCCGGTGTTGGGCTGTGGTTGCGATCCAAGAGCGCTCACAACCACTCCGAGTGACAGTGATGCGTTGGGGGTCGCGAAAGTTGGAACTCCACCGGGAATCGTGAACTTGAGCGGCTGCACGGCTGGGCCAGGCAATCCGTGCGCAGTGAAGGCGCTGTTGATCTGCGCGTAGTGCGGAGATCCATCTCCGAGGTCAGCGTTGTCATCATCAAGCGTCAGGCAGTCAATCGTGATATCGCTCGC
>SYHM01000189.1 GCA_005799205.1 Planctomycetia bacterium
TCCTTCGCCAAGTCTGCCCACGCATCTGTCACCGACGGAGCGGGCACGAAGAGCGGCCTCATCTCACGCGCGTAATCGGCTGTGGGCACAGCGGCCCAGTGTTGAATCCACTCGGCATAGTGCTGCGGGTACTTCGTGCCGTTCCAACTTCCGCCAGCGCCCGAGTACAGCCCCCAGTGAATGAACATGCCAAAACGCGCATCGCGCCACCACCCCATGCGCTGATCGCGGTCGTTCGCCCAACGCGCGAGCTCCTCGTGCTCAATTGGCGGCGGCGTGCGGGTGCGGCAGTCAGGAGCCGCGCAAGCCACAACAACCGACGCGCACACGACTGCGAACACAGATGCGAGAGTTTGGCTCACGCTGCAATACTAAGTAAGCGGGCTCCTCCGCCGCACACAATCTCACTCACGCCCAATACTTGTTTGCCGCCGCGATCGTGGCGAATTCGAGCGCCACAGTGTGACCGATGGCGATCAGCATCGCTGGATCGTCTGCATAGACGGGGCGCAAGCGCTCGCGCGTTGCTGCGTCGGGCTGCGTCGCCTTGATGACCAAGCGCGCCATTTTCATAGCGAGTTGTCGCCCTTCCTCAGGCGTCTTGGTGATGAGTGAGTTTCCCGGCACGAGTTGAATGGGTGGTGCGTTTGGATCGGTCATTGTGGCGCTCCTGTCTGAAGCGTACAAGCGCACGCAAAGGTCGCACTAGCATCGCCACTGATGCGGAGCCTATCGATCCAGCGAGCGTCATTGTTGCTCGTTGGAATGCTGTTGGTGGATCTTGTTGCGCTCGCGCTGCTCAACCTCGAGTCGACCAAACAGCATGAAGGAATCGCTGCAGCCGAGTCGGCGCGCTACCTCTCGTATCAGCTGGCGGACGAACTGCGCCAGAGTTCTGATGACCTGACAACGATGGTGCGTCTCTACGCCGCCACCAGCAATGAAACACACGAGGCGAACTTTCGGCGCATCCTCGCGATTCGTGACGGACTCGCACCCCGCCCTGACAACTACGGACGCGTCTACTGGGACTACATCTCTGCTGGAGCACTCCCTCCGGGTGGGACGGGGTCTGCAGCTGCGCTCGAAGCTCGGATGGCGAGCGCAGGGTTCACAACCGAAGAGTTTGACAAGCTGCGCGAGGCGAAAGCGAACTCTGACGCGCTCGTCAACCTTGAAGATGTCGCGATGCATGCGCTGAAGGGAGAGTTTGCCGATGGCAGCGGCGGATTCACCCGGCGAGGTCCCGCGGATTCTGCCCTCGCTCTCAGCCTCGTGTTCGGACCGCAATACCTCGCCGAAAAGGCGCGCATCATGGCGCCGATCGACCAGTTCATCGGCATGATCGAATCGCGTACTGCGCAGACGGTCAGCGAGTTGCACTCGCGAGCGGCGCGCATGGATCGCATCGCAACATCGCTTCTCGTTCCTGGCGTTGCGCTCGCTGCTCTGCTGCTTTTCATGCTGCGCCGCTGGATTCTGCAGCCGTTGCTGACATTGGAAGCCACCGCCAAACAGATCGGGAGGGGCAACTTAACTGTGCAAATTCCGGTTGCGCGCGACGACGAGTTCGGACGGGTATCAAGTGCCTTCAATGACATGGCAGCAAGTTTGAAGTCGACCACTGTCAGTAAGAACTACATCGATGGCATGCTGGCGTCGATGCCAAATCTCGTGTTGGTGATCGACGCGGTACCAAGTCAACCCGCCGCCGCATCGATCATTCGCCGCGCAACGCCCGCGGTCGAAGGACTGCTTGGATGGACGCCGGAAGAACTCAAGGACCAACCCCTTCGCGTGCTGCTTTTCGAACCTGATGCGCCGCACGAGTGGCTTACTGTTGTGCAAGGTGGTGGTGAGGCACGAGGAGTCGATGTTGCCCTTCGTTCGAAGGGCGGCGTTGAGATTGGAGTGCTCTTTTCTGCTGCGACGCTCGCCCGCGGCCGGCAAGCGGCTGCGCAACTCGTGTGCGTGGCGCAAGACCTCACCGAGCGGCGCCGGGCAGAGGCTGCGAACCGAGAGAAGGATCGACTGCTGCATGACATGTCAATCGCGCGGAGTATTCAACAGAGTCTGCTGCCAGCGGAAGCTCCGGCAATCTCTGGATACTCCGTCGCCGGATGGAGCCAGCCAGCCGACATGGCGGGTGGCGACTACTACGACTGGATCACGCTCGACGATGGGTGTGTGCTGGTGGCGATCGCGGATGTTGCAGGTCACGGAGTCGGTTCAGCGATGTTGGCGGCGGCGAGTCGCGCTTACCTGCGCTCGTGCAGTGAGTCATCACGCGGAGAAGCACTTCAAGCGCTCGCGGGACGGGTCAACTCACTCCTGTCGCGAGACATGCCCAGCGACCGCTTTGTCACTGCAGCGGTTGCTGTCCTTGATTCCAATCGACATGAACTTCGCGTGTACTCAGCTGGTCACGCGCCGCTCTTCTACTGCCACGCCGCCACGGGCGTGGTTGAGTTGTGGGAGGCGGACGAGTTGCCATGGGGGATCGTCGATCTCGGCACCCCACGACCAATCCCGAAGACCATCACGTTCGAACCAGGCGATGTGCTCGTCTTCACCACAGACGGGTTCTTTGAGTGGTTCGGTCCTGACCGCGAGTGTTTCGGGGTCGAGCGATTGACGGCGACAATTGCGGCAAATCATCACTTGCCGCCGTCCGAGCTCATCGACGCGCTGCACAGCGCGGTGCGTTCATTTGCTCGCACGGGCGAGCAACAAGATGATCTGACTGCGGTTGTTGTCAAGCGCGACGCGATGTAGCCGCGACGCGCGCAGCGTCAGTCGCACACCCCCCAGTACGAGAGAATCGTTGCGAGGTCTTGAGCGTCGACGCTGTCGTCGCCGTTGTAGTCGGCGGCGCAGTCGGTGCACGATCCCCACGCACTGAGCAGGCTCGCCAAATCGGCTGCGTCGATGCATCCGTCGCCGGTGAGGTCGATGAGGTTCGACATCGCAAATCGAAAGACCCCTTGCGTGTTCGTCGCTGCCATGAGCGTGTCTTGATGAATCTCGAGGTCGAAGAGTGTGAGATCGGTGAGCCCGGCGTTGATGGCAGTCCACCGCACTCCGTTGTCGAGTGAGTAAAACGCCCCTGCACCGAACGATCCCGCCACGATCACCCGTCCGTCGCTGGCGAATCCACGGTAGGAGCCTGATGGAAGGCCGCCGCCGAGCAGCGTCCAGCTCGCCCCTTGATCAGTGGAGCGAAAGACTCCGGTGCCGATCTGTCCACCTGCAAAGAGCGTTGTGCCCTTCGCCTCAATCGCGCGAAAGGTCGTTGAGGTGAGACCGGTGTTCGCTGCGGTCCAGGTCGATCCCCAGTTCGCGCTCTTGTAGATGCCTGAACTGTTCGTGCCCACAAAGAGAACTGAGCCGATCGATGTGATGCACCGCACATCGATGCCGGCAAGTCCGGCGGCAGTCCAACTGTCGCCTTGGTTGTCGGATCGGTACACGCCGGCAGGACCCACATGAAAGAGGTGACCATCGACATGGCGAACGCCGTGACCGAGCAGGCTCGAGAGACCTTGGCTCTTTGCGATCCATGTCGTTCCGTTGTTTGCGCTGCGAAAGACTCCCTGGCTTGTGCATGTATAGATGTACAGACCGTCGACTGCGAATCCGCGCGTCGGGCCGGCCGCGTCGTTGCCAGAGTTTGAGGGCGTGAACGTCAAGGCGCCGTCACTCGAGCGATACGCGCCCGTTGCGCCTCCAGAAAATGCAAATCCTTCGCGCGTCGCAAGTGACTGCATATTGAGGCCTGATGTGCCAGCGCACGAAGTCCACTGGGCGAGTGCTTGGGGTGCGCTCTCAATCGCGAGTGAACTTGCGGCAACGACGAGGGCGCGACAGTTGAGCGGCATATGCCAAGTATGCCTTCTCGACCTCGCGCGGGACAGCAAAAGTTGTGATTGTGTGATCGATCACGGGGCGGAGGAGACCGAGAACCTCCGACCGACCCCCCCTTGCCTGAGCGCGATAGGACCTGTCTAGACTGGTTTCAGAATGGCGACCGAGAATTCAGCGGGCCCTGCAGCCACGATTCGCGCTCGTCCTCGGCGCTGGGTGCGGTGGATTCTGGCCCCTGCAGCGGCGATTTGCCTCTTTTCACTGTTGTTTCCGTACGCGGCGCTCATGGTGGCGGCGCTCGTGATTGCAGTCGGTGTCATCGCAGCGAGTGTTGGAGTGGTGGTGGTGATGCGCCGATTTGTCGACACGAACTCATGCGAGGGTTCTGTCTTTCGTGAGTGGCGCCCGTCCAAGCGGGCAGGAGCATGGATCGCGCTTCGGGTGCTTGCGCAGTGGGCGCCATTTGGAGCGCTTTCCATCATTCTCTGGTGGGGAAACGGATGGATCATCGATCAGGCCATCTATCTGATCCAGAGCGCGATCGTCGAGTGGTGTGGCAGCATCGAGCCCGAGAGCGCGCAACTCAGTTGGACGGGTGAGTGGATGCTGCGCTGTGTCTTTCCAGATGTCCTCGTCGATACGGTGAAGTCAGCGAGCTCAGGTCTCTCTTGGGGGATGCGCGTGCTGATGGTGCTTCCGTTCATCATCACCGTGCTCATCGAGATTGAGCGATGGCTCTCGCTGGCGCTCTTGCTGTGGCTGACCGTTCGATCGCTCGGATACTTCCTCGTACGAATGGTCGTCGCCGAGCAGAGACCCAAGACGGAAGTTTTCTTCGATCGAGGGAATGAACCTAGGCAAGGAGTCGCATGACTCTGCGTGCTCGAACAACAATTCACGAGAAGAGTTTTTCGCTCGGTGGGTTCGCCCCTCTCTATTCGAACGCTGCAAACTTCGGCATCACCACCGACGAAGCCGACAACTATCGGTTTCCGCAGCCGACTCGATGCATCATTAAGCGCGTCTTGGCTGGCAAGTATCTCTTTACCTATCTCAAGCAGCCGAGCGAGAGCAGTTCGTACATCGTCTCGCTTCGAAACCACATTGCGGTTGTTGAACTGCACAATGAACGACTCTTCTTTCGAATGAACAGGCTTGCGTTCTTCGAGGAGTGCCTCGAGTTGTCGACGACCTGCAACATGCAAGTTCCGTGGCTGTGCTCGGAGAGTCCGTTCATCGCCTGCGTCACCGGCTCGGGTCGGGTCGGAATCGAACTCGAGGCGGGGGGAGACGCGCTCGACTCAGAGTCGCAGAGTGCCGCGCCCCTCAAGGTCAAGCTGCCGCGCCTTGCAGCGTGGTCGTCGGACACGCGACTTCAGCTCGAGGTCGAACCTGGATACCTCAATGCGGCGCTCATGGCTGAAGCGACTGCCGTCGTGTGTCACTCGTCGCTCGTCATCTCGAGCAACGGTGACGGTGGGCGGGGCTCATGGGAAGTCCCGATGCGCGCACTTCGATTCTTGATGCCGTGACTTCGGGGGGTGAGAGCGACAACGCGCGAGTCATGGTTTTGAGTTCGACTCTTCTGTGGCGAGATCGACCACCCCGCTGGCATTTGCTGAGAAGCGACCCCACGGTGTGCGAGGGTCCGCAGATTCTTTCTTGGTCCATGGAATGAAGACTTTGAACTGATCGCGATTCTTCGTGGGTGCGATGGAAGTGGCGGTCCGTTGAACCTCTCTCCCGCCGAGGATCTCCGCCGTTGCTTCGATCTCGTATGACACGAGACCGTTTCCGAACCACCCTGCGAGGTCTGGCGGCCAACCCTCGGCGTCCTCCTGGATGCGACCGAAAAGCAGATCGCTCCGAGTGCAGGTGACCTCGAGCTCTGCGCCGTGTGGTGCTGAAACGACACGCCACGCCGAGGGGGTGGATCGGTCTTCGCCCGTGGAGTCCCAACCCTCGTTCTCTTTGTACTTGACTCGCAGTGACAGTTTCCTTGGGGACTCGAGCGCCCCCTCCGGTCGACTCGGCGTCAACCACCACGCTGCGGTCATGATGATCGCCACGCCCCCTCCCATCGACCCACACACCGCGAGGATGGCTCCCTTGGTCGGTCGCATCTCGCGCCGATACTAGGCGGTCGCCATCCTGCTATAAGTTCGTGGCCATGCCAACGAACTCAAAGAAGTCAACGAAGTCTCACAAGCGCAGCGCGAGCGCCACGCTGCCGATCCTTGACTTCGTCACGAACAACTACATGAACTTCAACGCGCGAGCGACGCGCGACGCGCTTTTTGCGTACTGGGACCTCGTGCGCGCCGGAGGCAAGATGTACTGGGCCGTCGCTGGCGCGATGTCGTCGGCGCAGCTTGGAATCACGCTCGCCCCAGCTATTCGCGCCGGACTCGTGCACGGACTTTCGGTGACGGGCGCAAATCTTGAGGAGTCTCTCTTTCGCCTCGTCGCGCACGAGAGCTACAAGGATTTTCCTGAGTACCGCTACTTCACCAAGGCTGATGACACCAAGATTCTCAAACAGCGCATGCGACGCGTGACTGACACGAGTATTCCTGAAGATGAGGCGTTTCGCGCGGTCGAGAAGATTCTTGTACCCATGTGGAAGCGTGCGACCAAGAACGGCGAGCGGCGCCTCTGGCATGAGTACTTCTATGACCTCGTGCTCGCGATCAATCCAAAGGACTATGAGGGCGATCCGGACGCTTGTTGGCTACTCGCCGCAGCGCGCGCCCGCCTACCGATGGTGGTGCCAGGCCATGAAGACTCAACCTTCGGAAACATCTTCGCGTCACATGTGAAGTTCGATGAGTGCAAGGCCAGCATCGTGAAGTCTGGCATCGAGTACATGGCGCAGCTCTACGACGATTACGGACGTCTCTCGCAGGGCAAGGGCATCGGCTTCTTTCAGATCGGCGGAGGAATCGCTGGGGACTTTCCGATTTGCGTGGTGCCATCCATCAAGTACGACTTGCAGAAGAAAGCGAAGCCGTGGGCGTACTTCTGTCAGATTTCAGATTCAACCACTTCATATGGCTCGTACTCGGGGGCAACTCCCAACGAGAAGATCACGTGGGACAAGCTCACGCAGAACACTCCCATGTTTGTGATCGAATCGGATGCGACGATCGTCGCTCCACTGATGCTCAGCGCGCTGCTTGAGTGCAAGGCGAATCCGGCAGCGGCGTCCGCAAAGATTGCCGCCTCGCGCGCATCGCGGCGGTGAGGCGTCAGGCACTCATCAGCCAAATCGCGGCGATCGAGAGTAGAAAATACGGCACGAGTGCCGCGGCGCCGGCGTAGTCCTTCGCTAATCGCTGCCCAAAGAAGAGCATCGTGATGTTGACCGCCGCGAGTTGCGCTCCAATCAGCGCGAGCGTGTTCTCGTGTGTGAACGCCACCTGCCCCGCCCCGATGAGCGCCAGTGCTCCCGCGGCCACCTCGATCATGGTGACCACGATCAGCATTCCCTTCACTTGGTTGCGAAGTGGAGACTTTGAAAAGTGGCCGGTGAGCCAAGCTAAGTTGTCTGCGAACTGAAAAACCTTGTCGAGGCCCGACTGCAGAAAGAGGATGGCAAGAAAGAGTGCTGTGATGCACTGTGCAAACGGAAGTGGTTCGAGTAGGTGTTGGATCATTGGATGGGTTCTCGCTGGGATTTGTCGTGGGAATCGTAATGGTTCTCGCCCCCCGCTGTCCCTCCCCTACCCTGCGCTGATGACCACGCGAGATGATGCACCGA
>SYHM01000037.1 GCA_005799205.1 Planctomycetia bacterium
ATCAACTACGACCTGTGCATCGGATGCAATCTCTGTTACATCGCCTGCGAAGATGGGGCGCACCAGTGCATCGACCTGCTCACCCCCGAATCGGTCGCCGTCGATAACGGCCCTGGACGCATCCCGCACAAGCCGATCCCGAAGGTCCGCGCAGACGATTGCGTTGGATGCAATCTCTGCTCGCTTGTCTGCCCAGTGGACTCATGCATCACGATGGTTGAAGTGGAGAGTGGCGAACCGCCCATGTCGTGGAGCGAGTATCAACGCAGATTGGCTGCGGGCGAGATCGCGCCGATTCCCCCACACGCGTGAGTCCATCACGACGCAGCGCACGCGCGGACAATCGAGACATTCTCGATCATCCTCGAACGAGAGAGCCCGCCGACGACGACGCAAGTGACCTGCGGATGAGCAAGGATCGTCGGCAACGCGCCTCGCGGATCGAGCCTGCCGCTTGCGAGCGGCTTCTTGACGAAAACCCCAACTCCCAATTCGCCAGCGCGTTCGAGGAGCGCCGATTGACCGTCCGCCTCGGCGTGCGCCGATGGGTGCAACTCGATCATCAACGCGTCGATGCACTCGTGCGTCGTGGCTGCGTGCGCTCCAGCGATTGACTTCGGTGAAAACCCAATCGCAGCAACCAGTCCGCCCCGCTTCAGGTCGTCGAGGGCTCGCAGCACAGTTCCTGCGCGAAGGATCTCGAGGTCGCTGCCGTCTGAATGAACCCAGACAAGGTCAATGCGATTCGTGCGAAGTCGAGCGAGGCTTGCCATGACGCTGCGAGTGATTGCTTCGTACGAAAAGTCGAACGAAGACTTGCTTTGCGCAAATGTTTCGCCTGCTTTGGTCGAGAGGAAAATCTCTTCGCGGACGCTCGGTGGCAGTTCTAAGAGAGCGCGGCCGATGCGCTCTTCGCTCAGGCCGTAGGCCGGCGCGGTGTCAATCACGCGCACTCCCATGTCGATGACCTCGTGGATGAACTGAACCGATTCGTCCTCGCTCGGAAGCGCGTAGGACTCGGGGTACTTCGCCCCTTCGTTTCGGCCGATCTTGAACGCCCCCCATCCAAGTGCTGTCACCGGACGTGCAAGCCGGGCAGCGGTGCGCATCGCAAGTGTCCGGCTCACTGAAGCGCGCTCCATGACGCGTGCTGCCACGGGCGATCCGCAAGAGGAGGACGCGGAACTTCTCTGGGCCACTCGACGACTGCATTCACGTGTCTCGTGAGATTCATCGCGATTCTGGCCGCGACGTCCGCTGCGATTTTCGGAGCGAGCACGAGTTTCACTGGCCACAGCGTTGTGACTCGGTCGGTCGTATGCGCATAGGCGCATGCAGGGCGGCCACCACCAGGCGTCATCGGTTCGGCCCGGTCGACGAGGAGCGATGCGAAAGTGCATCCCGTCAAGACGAGGCCAGGAAGCGCCGACTCGATCTCGTTGCGGGCGTGACGTTCGAACTCACTCGCACTCATCGTCGCGCCGACTTCTGCGATTTGCCCTCCGATGTTCCACACGACCTCGCCACTCGAAAGGCGCTCGCTCGTCACGGTGACGCGCGTCTTACTGCCATCGATGCAGTGGCCAAAGGCGAGTGGAAGCTTCCCTCGCAGCAGCGCTTGTCGGAGAGGACGGCGCTGCATGGGTGTCGGCGATCCTGCCAAGAGCGCAAGGGCTTCGTTGCCTGCGCCAGCTGCGAGAATGAGTTGCTCACAGCGCACAGTGGTGGCCGATCCAGTGTCGAGCGAAATCTCGAGGGCACCACCATCACGGTGAACATGTACGACCTTCCCGAGACCGATCTGCTGCGTGTGCGGACGAGCGAGCTCTTCAAGCAGCGATCGAGGATCGATCACCGACTCGGGGAGTTCGAGCACATCGCCCGCAACTTCTGAGAGCCACGATGGACGTTCAGCAATCGCAACTCGCCGTGGCCGAGTCGTAAGTGCGTGCGTGGCGGCGGCGAGCGCGACCATCCCCCGAATGCCCTTAGATCGCCATAGGTAGCACGAATCGGAGAGTTTCTTCACTGCGCACAGATCGCCAGTCGGTGCCGCGAGTCGCGCCGTCCACAAGGCTGAAGCTGCCGAAACTTGACGGGCATCTTCGCCGATCGCCCCCGCGAGTGCGTACTTCACCCCCGCGTGCAAAATGCCTTGGCTGGCCGTGGTCTGCCCAGAACCGAGGGCGGTCCTCTCGATCAGCAGAGCAGAGAGACCTCGCGCACAAAGCGCGTCAAGTACGAAGAGACCTGCGACCCCCCCGCCAACAACCAGTGCATCACAACTGATGGCGGTGGATGTCATGCGCGAAGACGATGGTAGCGGTCGATGCATCAACCCATCCCAATGCGTGCGGTCGATACCATCGCGCACGCTCGCGGGCTCACGCATGACGACGAACTCCACGCTGCTTTCACCCTGCCCGAACCTGATCGACGGCGCGTGGGTCGATCCCAAAGGTGCGACAAGCGACGTCTTTAACCCTTCGACGGGCGAGGTCATCGCGCACGCTCCCGTGAGTGGATCCGCCGAGATCAACGACGCGGTCGAGGCGGCATCACGCGCATTCCCTGCCTGGCGAGAAACGCCAGCGGTCGAGCGAGCACGGATCTTCTTTCGATTTCGGCAACTCGTTGAAGCGAGTTTCGACCGACTCTGCGCGTGTGTCTCGCGCGAGCACGGCAAGACGTTGGTCGAAGCGCGCGGCAGCCTCTTTCGGGGGCTCGAGAACATCGAGTATGCATGTGGAATCCCATCGCTCCTGATGGGGGACACGCTTGAGATCGCACGTGGGGTCGATTGCGAGTCAATCCACCAGCCGCTGGGTGTTTGCGCTGGGATTACTCCATTCAACTTTCCCATCATGGTGCCCCTGTGGATGTTTCCGGTCGCCATCGCATGCGGCAACACGTTCGTTCTCAAGCCCAGTGAGAAGGTTCCGCTTGGAGCGGTCATGCTCGGCCAACTGCTCAAGGATGCGGGACTGCCCGATGGTGTCTTCAACATCGTGCACGGTGGGCGCGCGAGTGTCGATGCGATCCTCACGCATCCGAAGGTGCGGGCGATCTCGTTCGTTGGCTCGAGTCCGGTCGCGCGCCATATCTACGAGACCGGAACCCGACATGGCAAGCGCGTGCAGGCCAATGGCGGAGCGAAGAATTACATCGTCGTTATGCCCGATGCCAATGTGCCCAAGACCATCGAAGCGCTTTCAACCGCTGCCTTCGGCTGCGCAGGAGAACGGTGCATGGCGGGCTCGACCGCGATCACCATCGGCGCAGCGGCCGCGCGGTTACTTCCAGATCTGGTGCAAGCTGCGAAAGCGATTCGCATCGGCCGAACCGACGGCGAGAACCTCACGACTCAGCCGGACATGGGTCCTGTGATTACTGCGGCGCACCGCGACCGCGTGGTCGAACTCGTCTCACAAAGCGCGAGTGAGGGAGCGAAGATCGTGTGTGATGGCCGAGGGGCTCGCGTGCAGGATGCCCCCAAGGGTTTTTATGTCGGCGCAACGATCGTTGACGAGGTCGCGCACGAGATGACCATCGCTCGTGAAGAAGTGTTCGGTCCAGTCCTCAATGTGATGCGGATGGATGATCTTGACAGTGCGATCGAACTGGCGAATCGGTCGCAGTACGGCAATGGAGCGGCGATTTTCACGCAGTCGGGCGGAGCGGCTCGCGAGTTCAAGCAACGAATCAAGGCAGGCATGGTTGGAATCAATGTGGGAGTACCAGCGACGATGGCGATGTTTCCGTTCACAGGATGGGACGACTCGTTCTATGGCGACCTGCACATTCAAGGACGAGAAGGAGTGCAGTTCTTCACCCAGCAGAAAGTTGTCTCGACTCGATGGCTTGGTGGCACTGGACCGGACGCAGCCGACGTGTGGCGCAAAGAATGACGATTCTGATTCAAGGCGGAGAGGTCGTTACAGATTCTGAGCGGTACCACGCGGACATCCTGTGCGAAGGCGAGACAATCGCGCGAATCGGACAGCATCTGACCGCGCCAGCGGGCGCCGAGATCATCGACGCGCGGGGATGCCACGTCTTTCCAGGGTTCATCGACCCGCATGTGCACATTCACCTCCCGTTCATGGGAACCCATGCCAAGGACACGTATGAGAGTGCAAGCCGCGCGGCGGTGCTCGGAGGGACGACGACCCTCATTGAGATGTGCTGTCCAGCGCGAGACGACGATCCCGTTGAGGCGTTCGAGGTCTGGATGTCCAAGGCAGTCGGACACTCGATCTGCGACTTTTCGTTTCACATGGGAGTCACACGGTTCGATGAGACAACTCCCGCGGCGCTCACATCGATCGTTCGGCGAGGAATCTCGTCTTTCAAGGTCTTTTTGGCCTACAAGGGCGCCTTCGGAGTCGACGATGCCGAACTCTACCGAACGCTCCAACTCGCCAAGAGTCTCGGAGTGATCGTGACTGCGCACTGCGAAAATGAGACCCTCGTGAGCGAACGATCACGCGAGTTGCTCGCTGCTGGAAAGTGTGATCCTGCGCACCACCACGAAAGCCGTCCTCCGCAGGTTGAAGCTGAAGGGGTCAACCATCTGATGACCTTCGCAGAATTGACCGGGTGCGCGACCTACATCGTGCACTTGAGTTGTGCGGAAGCGCTTGAGCGTGCACTTGCCGCACGCAAGCGCGGAGTGCGCGTCACGATTGAGACGCTGATTCAGTATCTGGTGCTCGACAAGCAGGACGCGGAACGGGGTGGCTTCGAGGGAGCCAAGTTTGTGATGTCACCGCCCCTGCGCGATGTTCGCAATCAGGAAGTGCTCTGGCGCGCACTCGCGGCGGGCGACATCGACACCGTCGCGACCGATCACGCCCCATTCGACTTCGCGACGCAAAAGTCAATGGGAGCAAGCGACTTCACCAAGATTCCTAATGGCATCCCTTCGCTGCAGGAACGAGTCTCACTGCTTTACACGCATGGAGTTCTTCCTGGACGCATCACGCTGCACGACTTGGTTCGCATCGCGAGTACCACTGTTGCGCAGACCTTCGGCCTCTATCCCCGCAAGGGAGCGATTGCGGTCGGTTCTGACGCAGATCTCGTGATCTTCGATCCCGCCGCGAGAAGCACGATTTCGGCCGCGACTCATGCGATGAATGTCGATTACAGCGCATTTGAAGGATGGGAGCGATGCGGATGCGCTCGTGATGTGCTCGTGCGCGGCACACGCGTCGTTCGTGACGGCACTTGCACAGACCGCGTGGGACTGGTGGGACATGTAGGACATGGCCAGTTCATCGCACGGACACCGAGTCACTTCTAGCACAGGAGTTTTCGAACCCCATGACTGCTGCTCACCCACCAGCCGATGCGTCGCTCACAAATCATGACCTCGCTCCAGTCGGCATGCTCGAGCGCAGGTGGGGCACATGGAGCATTGCCGCGCTGTGGATTTCGATGGCCGCCTGCGTGCCAACCTATATGGTGGCTGCTTCACTCATCGAGGGGGGGATGAATTGGTGGCAAGCCATTCTGACGGTCTTTCTTGGCAATGTCATCGTCGTCGTCCCGATGATCATGAACGCGCACGCTGGGACGAAGTACGGAATTCCATTTCCTGTTTTTTGCCGCGCATCGTTCGGGGTGCTAGGCGCGAACATCCCAGCGCTCATGCGTGCGGTGGTCGCCTGTGGCTGGTTCGGCATCCAAACATGGATCGGTGGAGATGCGATCTTTCGCATCTGCGGGGTCTTCTTTCCAACCCTCCTTGATCCCGCTGCTGACAAGTTGCTCGGGATCACCACGGCGCAGTTCATTTGCTTCATGTTTTTCTGGTCGGTCCACATCGTGATCATCTATCGCGGCATTGACTCGATTCGCCTGCTTCTGCAATTCAAAGCGCCGCTGCTGATCGGACTCGGGTTGCTGCTTCTGGCGTGGGCGGTGCGCGCCGCGGGCGGATTTGGACCAATGCTCGCGACTCCGAGCGCATTCGATGCGGGAGGGGCGAAGTCCGGGCAGTTTTGGTCATTCTTTGCTCCATCACTCACCGCGATGATTGGATTCTGGGCGACGCTTTCGCTCAACATTCCTGATTTCTCGCGCTACGCGAAGTCGCAGCGCGCGCAAGCGTTCGGGCAGGCACTCGGGCTACCACTCACAATGGCGCTCTATTCATTTATCGGGATCGCGGTGACCTCCGCAACGGTGGTGATCTACGGCGAGTCAATTTGGGATCCCGTCACGCTGCTGACCAAGTTCACCAATCCAGCGCTGCTGATCATCGCGATGTTTGCCCTCTGCCTTGCGACACTCGCAACGAACCTTGCGGCCAATGTCGTGAGCCCTGCGAATGACTTCTCAAATCTCGCTCCACGCTGGATTTCATTTCGCACCGGCGGTCTGTTGACTGGCATCATCGGAATCTTGATGATGCCATGGAAACTGATCGCCGATCCAACTGGATTCATCTTCGTGTGGCTCGTTGGATACAGCGCGCTCTTGGGTCCAATTGGCGGAATTCTGATCTGCGACTACTTCGTTGTTCGTCGCAGAACGCTCGAGCTCATCGACCTTTATCGGATGCATGGGTGCTACCGGTACCACCGCGGATTCAGCCTTGCTGGACTTGCTGCGCTGATCGTTGGAGTCGCTCCAAGTGTGCCAGGATTTCTCGTGACCACGGGCGCCTTGACGTCTGAGTCGGTGGCGCCCATCTGGATCGAGCTGTACCACTACGCATGGTTCGTCGGATTCGCAGTTTCATTCGCGGCATATCTCGCCGCGCGATCGCTCAGCCCGAAGCACGCACACGAGAGACAGACTCAATGACGCACACTCCCACCCTTCCCCCTTGCGACTTTCAACCGGCGCCGTACTGCGGCCCTTCTCCTGCCGAGATACTCGCCCTTCGCAAGCAACATCTTTCCCCGGCGATTTTTCACTATTACAAGTCGCCCATCATGATCGTGCAGGGACATCAGCAATACTTGTTTGACGAGACGGGGCGGCGATACCTCGACGGGATCGGAGGCATCGTGACGGTCAGCGTGGGTCACTGCCATCCTGAGGTCACCAAGGCCGCACAAGAACAGCAGCAAACGATTGTCCATACGACGACGCTCTATCTCAACCCACAGGTCGCGCTCTTCGCGCAAGAACTCGCTGCAAAGATGCCCGGCGATCTGAAGGTGTGTTACTTCGTGAACTCAGGTTCAGAAGCGAACGACCTCGCCATCATGATGTCGCGTGCGGCGACTGGAAACTACGACGTGCTTGCGCTTCGCAACGGGTACCACGGTGGCAGTCCTGGAGCAATGGCGCTGACATCGCACCACACATGGAAATTCAATGTGCCGCACACGTTCGGGGTGCAGCACGCCGTATTGCCCGATCTCTACCGTGGTCCGTTTGGTTCTCAGGATGCACAGGCTGGATCGAAGTATGCGCAAGAGATTCGAAACTTGATTCAGTTCGGAACCTCTGGTCAGGTCGCCGCCTTCATTGCCGAAACGATTCAGGGAGTCGGAGGCACCGTGCCACTCCCGAGTGGTTACCTGCGAGAGGCCTACACGCATGTGCGTGCGGCGGGCGGACTCTGCATCGCCGACGAGGTGCAAACGGGCTTCGGCCGAACGGGCACTCATTACTGGGGCTTCGAGACGCAAGGGGTGATTCCCGACATCGTCACCATGGCCAAAGGGATCGGTAATGGGTGCCCACTTGCGGCCGTTGTGACGACTCCCGCGATCGCGAAGGCGCTTGCGAATCGCATTCACTTCAACACCTTTGGTGGCAACCCCGTTTCGTGCGCGCAGGGGCGCGCGGTGCTACGCGTGATCGACCAGGAGCGATTGCAGGAGAACTCGCACGCGCGAGGCGAGCAACTGAAGGCTGGGCTCTTGGGACTTTCGCGCAAGCACCAGCTGATTGGTGATGTTCGGGGCCTTGGATTGATGCTCGGGGTTGAACTCGTTACGGACCGTGCAACGAAAGAGCCCGCGAGCGCGCAGTGCGCGGCGGTGTTCGAGAAGTGCAAAGAGCTTGGACTGCTGATCGGCAAGGGTGGCCTCATGGGAAACACCTTGCGCATCAAGCCGCCAATGTGCATCACCGCAGCGGACGCCGACTTCTTGGTCGATGTGGTGGACTGTGCGCTCGCAAGCGTGGGCGAGCCGTGACGGGCGCTGCAGCACAGACGCTCGAGGTTCCGCTCGACTCACTCGAAGCGGCGCGGCATGCGGCGCCGTACGCCTCTCGCCTCGAACTTTGCCACGACCTGCCGAGCGAAGGATGGTCGCCATCAGGCGAGTTCATCCGGCAAGTACGAGACCTCACCGATGGATCGATTGTTGCGATGATTCGACCTCGACTGCCGGGTTCTGCGCCGACACTCTGCGTCAGCTCGTTCGTTGCAACACCGCGGGTGATGAGCGAGTCGACGCGAGAGATCGAACTCGCCGCACGCGCTGGAGCGAATTCAGTGGCGATTGGGTTGCTCACCCCCGACGGATTCGTCGACGTCGACGCGTGCGCCGAGCTTGCGCGCGTTGCTCGCGCCGCGAAGCTCGATGTTGCCTTTTTGCGCACCTTCGACCTGCTGACAGACCGCGCCCGCGGCATGCGCGACATCACCGCACTCACGATGACGCGCGTGATTACCGCGGGGGTGCTCGGATGGGACGCATCGGTTGCATCGCTCGATGCGCGAGTCGCTGTGCTCACTGAAGACATATTGAACGCGCGATCGTGCGCTCGTGCCGGCACTGCACCAGTCGAAGTTGTCGCCTGCGGCGGAGTTCGCACCGACAATGCGCACGAGTTCCTACGGGTTACGCCGCATCTGCACGCATCTTGTCGCGTAGGAGGATCGTTCAGCGCTGATGAGGTCCAGACGCTGCACGCGCGGCTTACTTGTCCCACGTCGTCATGCAGTACTCGACGCTCGACGGTAGGCAGTTGAGCGAGGCCTGCTCGATCGGCGCGCCATCGACCGCTGACTGTCGCTTCAGCAAACAGAGTGACATCGCAAGTGCTTCAGCGTCAGAAGTTGGCATGTCGTTCGCTGGGCCAGTCAGTCCAACAATCACAACTCGCGTGGGGTCGATGACGCAGGCGCTCCGCAGCGTTGCCTGAACAAGCTCGTCCTCGTGCAATTCAGCGACCGTTCGACCGTCTCCACCGCGTGCGGCGAGTTGTGCGACACACCAACACTCCGCGCAGCGATTGTCTGGGTCGAGATCGTCCCTGTAGAGCGCGACATACCGCTGCACGATTGGTCGAGCCAAACTTGATCCCACGTCACCATGAGGCGATGGTGCAGGATCGGGTGTCGATGCAGCAATCGTGCCTTGTTCGACGCGCGCAGGGAGTGCGATCCAGATAAGCGCCCCAAAGACGACGACTGCCGCGACCGCGCCGGCACCACGCAGAATGCGGTGCGGCATCCCCCGTCTAGAGATCTGCCCGCCCGACAACCGAAGCTCTGGCGTCGAGATTCCAAGATCCCGCTCGAATGCATCAAGCCCAGCAGACATGCGCACGAGGCGCTCGACCCGACGCTGCATCGCATCTTCTTGATCGCGCGGAGTCTGGTTGTGGAATTCGCTCATCTGCTCTCCTCTTCTTCGCGTCGAAGCGGTTGTGTTGCTCGGAGATTGTTCGAAATGCAGCCACGGCGCATCAGAAACGCGCTCAATCGACCAAGAATCGACCGGCGACGCTCATGTGCGGTGCTTGGGGCCAGTTCGAGGTACCCCGCGATCTCGCGCTCTGAGCGACCCTCGGCGATCCACCGAAGGACCTGACGATCCTGATCACCCAGCCCCGAGTCGGGCTCATCTCCACGCACGACCCGCCGAACAAGTTCGAGCGCCTCTGCGAGGTGGGATGGGTCATCAAACTCGTCGGCGGCGGCCTCGTCGAGGTGCTGCTCAGCACCAGGCACCGTGCGCGACCGTTCGCGACCTTGCTCGCGCCGATGGCGCAACAGGATGTTGGCGGCGATTGCGTAGAGGAAGGTGGATGGCTTGGCGCGCGCTGGGTCGTATCGCCCCCCTGCAAGGGCCTTCCAGAATTCGATCCAGGCTCGCTGTGCCAGTTCATCCGCGGTATCGCTCTGCGCTGAACTGCTGCCGCCAAGTCGACGCAAGAAGTACGCGTGTAGTCCACCGCGAAGGCGCCTGTGCAACTCGGTGATCCCAGTGTGATCCCCCGCCACCATTCGCGCCTGGCAGTCGAGGACTCTTGCCGTGAAATCATCCGCGCGCATCTGGTCGCAGGGTATCGAGCCACGCTAGCCTTTTGGATGCCAACGACGGTGGGATCGCGCGAATGATCACTCGAATCGAACTCGTCAACTTCATGTCGCACGCACACACTGTGCTCGAGCCGGCGCCGGGATTGACAGTGCTCGTCGGTCCCAACAACTGCGGCAAGAGCGCCGTGGTTGGGGCGCTTCAGATTCTGGCGACGAACGAGAACTCGACGTTCGTCCAGCGGCACGGGACCGATGAGTGTTCTGTCGCTGTCACGACCGATGATGGACATCATGTGATGTGGTCTCGAAAAAACTCGCCGAAGTACACGATCGATGGTGCGGTCTTCGACAGGCTCAAGGTGGCTGGAGTCCCAACCTCCCAACTGCAAGCAGCGCTTCGGCTGCCTCTCGTAGCGGCCCACGACGCGGCGAATGAGAAGTTCGACCTGCACTTTGGCGACCAGAAGAAGCCGATGTTCTTGATCGACCAAACAGCTGGGCGTGCAGCGCAGTTCTTTGCGTCGGCGACTGACGCGTCGGGATTGCTCGCGATGCAGAAGGCACACAAGGCCAGGACCGCTGCAGCCACCGCCGAGCGCGCCGCGTTGCAGAAGCGCCTTGATGAACTCTCAAAGACGCTGACTGCACTCGCCGGAGTCGATGCGCTCGATCACAGGGTGCAAGCGGTTGAGGCAGCGAGCGAATCGATCGAGGCGCGCTGCCGTGAGCTCGCGCGCGGGGAGGCGCTTGTGGACGATCTGCGGTCGAACGCGAACTCACTCGCGCTCGACGAGCGGCGTGCCACTGCGCTGCGGCCGCTGCGTGATCCTCCTCAACTCGAGGATGTCGCCGGACTCGCGCGGTTGGTGAGTGAGTTGCAGACTGCCGCGCGCGAACTCGCGCGAGCGGATCGTCAAGCGGGGGTCCTCGCGCGACTGCCGCAGCCCCTTGCGTTCGATGATCCGCAACCCATCGAGCTCGCCATCGACGCCCTCACGCAGGCGCTGGCAAGCGCGCGAACCCTTGCACACGACGCAGAGCGAGCCACGCAGAGCGTCGAGTCATTCCATGCGCGCGAGGTCGCCGCGTTCATCGCCACCCACCCCACCTGCCCGCTCTGCCACAGCGCGCTCGACGCCTCGTGCCTGCTTGGCACACACGTCGACCAACGGCCCAAGGACACCCGTGAATAATCGGCCCTCGGCGTCAGCTGAAGAGCGCCAGTACACGGGGCTGCTCTTCATTGGCGATCCGCACCTTGAAGGACGCGTCCCTGGGTTTCGCTGCGACGACTACCCGCGGGTGATCCTCGAGAAGTTTCGCTGGTCACTCGAGTATGCACGAGCGAACCGACTGCTGCCCGTCGTGCTCGGCGACCTCTTTGATAAGCCGCGCGACAATCCCACATGGATGCTGGGCGAACTCATCGTGATGCTGTCGGGGATTGAGTGCGTGGGGATCTACGGCAACCACGATTGCGCCGAACCGCAACTGACCGATGATGACTCGCTGTCGCTCTTGGTGAAATCGAAGGGACTCCGACTGCTTGATGACAACCCGTGGTCAGGCCAGATGGGTGGCCGAACGGTCGTTGTGGGCGGTTCGTCATATCGACGCGACATTCCCCGCGCCTTTCATTCTTCTGTCGTTGCGTCACGCGACTCTCCACTGGTCCTCTGGGTGACCCATCACGACATCAAGGTGCCGGGATACGAAGAACAAGGCCGATACGCACCACGTGAGCTTGCTGGAATCGACCTTGTCATCAACGGGCACATCCACCGAGTGCTTGAGGATGTGCAGTTCGGCAGAACGGTGTGGATCACCCCAGGCAACATTGCGCGCCGCTCACGAAGTGACGCAGCAGCGCAGCACACTCCCGCACTGCTTCGCATCGACGTTCGATCCAACGGGTTCACGCGCACGATGGTCGAAGTGCCGCACAGTCCCGCTGCTGACGTTTTTCACCCAGCGATCGCCGATGCGTTCGATCACGCCGACGACGGAGGGTCTCGATTCATCACAGGCCTGTGCCAGTTGCAGTCACTGCGCACGGCCGATGGCAGTGGACTTCGTGAGTTTCTCGAGAAGAATCTGGCTCAGTTTGAACAGTCAGTTCAGGACGCAGTGACAGACCTCGCCAAGGAGATCGCACCATGACAACGCCACCACCCCCACAGACCATCGAGCAATTGCAGCAACGATTTCGAGAGCTCCAGCGACTGCAGGTTGCTGCAGAGACTCGAAAGGAAGGGGCACTCGCCCGGCTGCAGCAGGTGCAGGCTGATGCCCGGTCCCTGTTCGGGACCGATGATGTTGCAGTACTGACAGACCAACTCGCGGCGATGAAGGCGAAGAATGAACAATCGCGCGCCGCGTATCAATCCGCGCTCGATGTCATCGAACGCGAACTCACTGCCGTTGAACGCGACCTTCGACCACCAACCGCATGAACACTGCCGACCCGAGGTTGCACGCAGCGCGGACGCGCGCCAATAGATTGCTCTGGCAACGCGACCAGTGCAAGAAGGACGTTGCGTCGCTGGAGTCAGCCAATGAGCGGCTGACTGCGCAGCTCGCACTCGCTCCCAAGGTCGATGCAGCGCTCGAGGTGCTCAGCAGTCAACTCTTTCGCGCGACGCTCGACATCGTGGAGCGCGGGTGCACCCATGCCCTCCAGGAAGTGCTCGATGACAGCACCATTGCGCTAAAGGCACAACCAGTGCAGACGCGTGGCGCGGCGGGCGTTGAGTTTGCGATCGAGCGCAGCGGCCAGAGCGAGGACATTCTTCGCGGTCAAGGTGGGTCGGTCGCCAACATCCTCAGCGTCAGCCTTCGCATGCTTGCGCTCGCGACGCGCGACGAGCGTGTGCACCGCCGATTCTTGGTGCTCGATGAGCAGGATTGCTGGCTCAGACCTGATCTGGTTCCCAAGTTCATTCACATCATTCGCGAGGCAGCACGGCACCTGCAGTTTCAGGTCATCGTCATCAGCCACCACGACCGCGCGCTGTTCGAACGCTATGCCGACAAGATCTACGAGTTCGCTCCCAGTCGTGCTGGCGTTCAGGTGCGCGAGGTGCACACGCCATCGAGTCACAGCGATGGCGACGATGTAGCCTGACTCGCATCATGGGCAACTCAACCAATTCATCGGCGGCCAATCAAGTGCCGGGCGTCATCTGCTGGCACGAACTTCATACGCGTGACACAGCTCGCGCAAGCTCGTTCTACTGCGCGGTTATTGGATGGAAGGCACAGTCGTGCGGTCCTGCGAACGCAGCTGGCCACACCTACACAGAGTGGAACAACGATGGAGCACTGATTGGCGGCATGATGGAGCTGCCCGCAACAACGCCCGCGCAGGTGCCAGCACATTGGGCTCTCTACGCGAACGTCGACGATGTCGACGCGGCCGCAGCGCGCGCGACGGCGCTTGGCGGTCGAGTGGTCGCTGGACCCTTCGAGTACCCGCAGGTTGGACGGATCGCAGTCATCTCAGATCCGACAGGTGCCACGATCTGTCTATACAAAGGCTTGCCTGGGATGGGCAACGACAAGAATGTCGCTGGCGCGTCGGGTCATTTCTGCTGGAACGAATTGCTCACGAGCGATCCCGAGGTCGCCGAGGCCTTCTACAAGGGAGTCATCGGCTGGCAGACATGGACGATGGACTCTGCAGCTGGGCCGTACACCATCTGGTCACTCCCAGGACGTGATCCCCACGACAAGACGGCCTGCGTCGGCGGCATGATGAAGATTCCACCGCAGTGGGGACCGATGCCGAGTTCATGGCTGACCTATATCAGCGTCGATGATGTCGATGCTGCGGTCGAGCGCGTCAACGCGAACGGCGGCAAGGTCTGCTGCCCTGCGGCCGACATTCCAGGCATTGGACGCTTCGCCGTCTGCACCGATCCCACAGGAGCAACCTTCTCGCTCTACAAGAGCGTGCACGGCTGATCGGGCGCGATCGGCTGTACTGATTTCCCGCTGAAATCCGGGTGTTTGAGCACGACACTGCCCTCGACTGGGGCAAAGGTCGCCTGAAAGAAGCGCAGACACTTCGGTTCGTGCTCGAACCGAAGTCCGACAACGCGCTCGGGTTCGTCGTGCAGCGCGATGAGACTCTCGGCGGTGACATCCATGTGCGCCTGCGTGTACACACGCCGCGGAATCGTGAGCCTCACGAGTTCGAGTTTCGGGGTGTGATTCAATCCGGTGTCAGGATCGCGTCCCGCCGACACAAGACCCCGCTCCATTGTGCGCACTCCTGACTCGACATAGATCGCTGCGGCAAGCGCCTGTGCTGGAAGTTGCTCGCGCGTCAAGTGTGGAAGGAACCGCGCGGCATCGATGAAGATGCCGTGCCCGCCGATTGGCTTCACGATCGGCACACCCCCCGCTTCGAGCAATCGTCCGAGGTACTCGACTTGACCAACGCGCGCGCGAAGGTGCTCGAATTGCACCGACTCAGTGATACCGATCGCGATCGCCTCCATGTCGCGACCCGCAAGTCCACCGTAGGTGTGCAAACCTTCGAACAAGACAACCATGTTGCGCGCCTCCTCGGCAAGCGCATCGTCATTGAGGCAGAGGAATCCTCCCATATTGACGAGGCAGTCCTTCTTTGCAGAGTTGGTGCATCCATCGCTGTATGAGCAGAGTTCAAGCAGAATCTCTTCGATGCTTCGGTGGCTAAAGCCGGGCTCTCGCACCTTGATAAAGTACGCGTTCTCGACTGCGCGCGTCGCATCCAGCATGACCTTGATGCCGTGACGGTGACAGAGCGCATGCGTCGCGGCAATGTTCTGCATACTGATTGGCTGCCCTCCCGCCATGTTCACACAGCACTGCACACACACGTACGGAATCTTGGACGCCCCCACTTGCGCGATGAGCTGCTGGAGCTTGACGAGATCAATATTGCCTTTGAACGGCGATTCATCGCGAGGATCGTGCGCCGCATCGACAATGACATCGACGAACCGTCCCCCCGCGAGCTCCTGATGTGCGCGAGTGGTTGTGAAGTACATGTTGCCTGGGACGACATCGCCAGGCTTGATGAGCAGTCGACTGAGAATGTGCTCGGCCCCTCGCCCTTGATGGGTGGGGATGAGATGCTTGTACCCATACACACGGTGCACGACTCGCTCGAGGTTGTAATAGTTCGCACTTCCCGCGTAGGCCTCATCTCCCATCATCATGCCCGCCCACTGTCGATCGCTCATTGCGCTCGTCCCAGAATCGGTCAACAGGTCGATGTAGACATCTGCGCTCCGCAAGAGGAACGTATTGAATCCCGCGGCTGCGATCGCGAGTTCACGCTCATCAGGAGTCGTCATCCGGAGCGACTCGACCATCTTGATCTTGAACGGCTCAGCCCATGATCGCACTTTCATGATGCACTCCTAGGGGGGGACGAAATGCCCCGCAATCGACGCGACAGTGGGGGGATTTGAGCATATCATATATTCGGATATACATTCCTGAAATTGTGTAATTGCCCGTTCAGCACCCACCCCCTCCCACAATGACCCCACACACCACCATCGCCTCAACCCTTGGACAGATTGCCGCAGCACGACCCGCAAGCATCGCGGTCTTTGAACGGTTCGGACTCGACTACTGCTGCGGCGGGCGAGCTCCCCTCTCGCAAGCCTGCAACGAGGCGGGGCTCGAGACATCGAGCGTGCTCGATGCCATCCATCGCGCAGAGCAGGCTCCTCGAGACGATGCGGCGAAGGACTGGACCACCAGCTCGATGACTGCGCTCACTGAGCACATCGAAGCAACCCACCACGCGTTTGTGCGAGACGCACTGCAACGGCTTGCCGTCATTGTCCCGCGCGTCGTGCGTGCACACGGAGAGCGGGATGCTCGCCTCGTGCAACTTGCGTCGGTTGTCTCGACGCTCGCAGTTGAGATGCGCGACCACATGGAGAAAGAGGAGGTCGTGCTTTTTCCGATGCTGCGTGCGAATGAGAGCGCAGCGTCCACTGGATCGGCCGGACCCGAGCGTCTTTCACAGCCCATTGCATGCATGATCGCCGAGCATGAATCGGCGGGAGCGGCGCTCGCGTCCATCCGCACGCTGACCGACGGGTTTGCGATTCCCCGCGGAGCCTGCCCAACCTATCGCTCGATGCTCACGCTGCTACACGACCTTGAACGCGACATGCATGTGCATGTCCACAAAGAGAACAACATCCTTTTTCCCGCCGCGCTACACCAACGGGCGTGCAACACGTGACATTCAAACTGCTCATCCTTCTGCATCTTCTTGGCTCGGCGACATGGATCGGAGGTCACGTCGTCGTCGTTGGCGTGATCGTGCCGGCGGCCAAGCGCGCACGCTCTGTGGCGCGCATCGTCGAGTTCGAACGCAGCTTCGGACCGATCGGACTCGCGGCGCTTCTTGTTCAAGTTGGGAGTGGGATCGGCCTAGCGCATCATTGGATCCCTGATGTGCGTGCAGCACTCATCGCGCCGACGCTCGTTGTGTATCTGCTTGCAGCGAAACTCGCGCTGCTTACAACGATCATTGCGCTCGCAGCGCACGCGCATCACCGAATCCTTCCAGGGCTCACTGCGGAGCGGATCCCATCGTTTGCGGCTCATGCGTGGCTCACCACACTGCTGAGCGTCGGACTCCTGGTGGTTGGCGCGACGATACGACTGGGCGGGTGGACCTAGAGTTCTCGCGGCTCATTGACGTTGGCAAGCGATGCCTCATCGCACGCAACCTCGATCACGTCTCGCGGCGCAACTGCGCCTGACAGTCGGTAGTGACCGCGCGCAATGCATGCAGCGAGCTGGTTAAGTGCGCCGTGCCGGTACACCCCTGCACAGGGATGTGCGCGACTTGTCGCCGCAAGAATCGCCAGTGCCCGAGGGTGCTCGCGCTCAGCCGCGAGTAGCGCTCGCGCTGAACTCGCCGAGAACGCCGGCATATCTCCCGCAAGTACGAAGATCGCCCCTCGGGTGTGCCGCAATGCTGAGGCGATCCCACCGATGGGACCGATGCCAGGATGGTCATCAACGATGACGCCATCGGCGAGTGCCTGCACATCGGGATGGCACTCCCCCACCACCTTCACCCGTCGGCCAAACACGCTTCGAAGCAACTCGATTGAGCGCAAGACCAGCGGCGATCCACTGCTGCCAATTGGTTCGCGCAACTTGTCGCGGCCGAAGCGTGTGCTCTTGCCTCCCACCAGCACGATTGGCTGAATGAGTTCGAGCGAGGCACGCTCGCCCGAGTCACGTCGCATGACGAATGACCTTGCCGGTCACGGCGATGGCATCGGATCGGCCATCATCTTGAACCTCGCCACGAAGTGTCTCGATCGCGTGAGGCAGAATGTCAAGGATCGCCTCGAGGTTTTCGCTCGATCCGCGGGGCGATCCTGGAAGTGTCAGGATCAGCGTGCGCCCGATTGTGCCCGCCACACCGCGCGAAAGGAATGCGCGCGGCGTCTTGCTCATGCATCGAAGTCGAGCAAGGTCCATGAGCGCTGGATGTTCACGCTCAAAAACACTTCTCGCCGCTTCGGGAGTGACATCGCGCGGAGCGAGACCGGTTCCTCCAGTGCTCACGATGAGGTCGATCTGCGCGCTTGGTACCGACCACTCAACAAAACACTGGGCAAGTTGATCTTTGTCGTCTGGAAGACAGCGCGCATCGACGATCGTCGCACCGAGGCGCGCGCGCAGGAGTTCTGCCAGGCCAGGACCTGATGTATCGACCGCCTCACCTCGACTGCATCGGTCGCTGACAGTCAACACCGCCGCGCGAATGGCGTGCTGCTGTGGTTGGGATACAGGGGTGGCTGACATCGGACTTCACGCAGGGATCGTCGGTGCCCGATACGAGCCGCGCCGACCGCCATGCTTTTCAAGCACGCGAACTCCTTCGATGGCCATCTCCTGGTCGACCGCCTTCCCCATATCGATGACCGTGAGGCATGCAACGGCGACCGCCGTGAGCGCTTCCATTTCAACGCCTGTGCGCGACTGCGTGCGCGCCGTTGCGGTCACGCGCACGCGACCCGACTCAAGTTGAGCATCAATCTCGACCGCATCGAGAGGTAGCGTGTGACAGAGCGGGATCAACTCGTCTGTGCGCTTGGCCGCGAGGATTCCAGCGAGGCGCGCAACCTCGAGCAGCGATCCTTTCGTGAGCGTGTTCTCTTTGATGCGAACTTCGAGCGCGGGCGAAATGCGAACGAATCCTTCGGCGCGCGCCATGCGGTGCGTGACAGGCTTCTCGCCAACATCAACCATCCTCGCGCGGCCGTCCGCGCCGACGTGCGAGAGTCCAGTGGTGTCGCCATTGCTGTGCTGCATCACGACCAAGGATAGAAGGCGAAGGGACCGCCCGCCCCTTCTTTCGGGGGAATCTCGACAAATCCATCGCTCACCCCCGCCGAGAGCATGTCTCCTGAACCGCGGCCCTCAACGAGCCTCGCTACTCCGCAGTCATTCACCGTCACGAGGCGATGCCACCACAGTCCGATCCGTTGCTCGTCGTCGTTTGCAACGATCACACGAGCAATGGCGGCATCGCGCTCCATACCAGCGTGCGCAGCGAGGACAGTCCGCACGATTCGTGTGCATGTCACCAATGACGAGACTGGGTTTCCCGGAAGTGCAAAGATGGGCACGCCACCAGCGATCGCTCCGAGCATCGGCTTCCCTGGCTGTTGCGGGAGTCCGTGAAAGAGCACCTCAACTGGAGCGATGGCTGCAATCGACTCGATGGCTGCGCGGACGCAATCACGGTGTCCCATCGACACACCTCCGGTCAGAACAATCGCGTCGCTGTCGGCATGTGCATCGCCAAGGTCTCGCGCGAGTGCACTCTCATCATCACGCACATGCACCGGCGACACAACATCAAGCCACGGATGCGATGCAAGCAGCGACTCGATGGCGAGACCATTGCTGTTTCGGATCTGTGTGGGCGCTGGGGTCTCGTCGACCGCGACGAGCTCGTCGCCTGTAGTGATGATCGACACGCGCAGTCGCGCGAAGACTCGAGGGACCGCGCACCCGACTGCGGCAAGTGCTCCTAGTGCGGCTGGCGTAAGGCGAGTGCCACGCCGCAGAACCTCGGCCCCCGCCGGCGCGTTTTCTCCTGCGTATCGGATGTTTTCGCCGCCGCGCAGCGCCTCCCGCGCACGTTGAGAGATCGTGATCCGCTTCACGCATCCACTCGATGAGCTCTCCTCGACGACCGACTCTCGCTTGATGACCGCATCACACCCGAGTGGGATCGCCGCACCTGTGACAATCCGCACTACCTCGCGCGGTCGAATCGGAGCAGGCGCGGTGCCGATGAGCACTTCGCGCGACACATCACGTGAGAAGTCTCCTGCGGGCGCAGCCTCGACATCCGCACTCACCAATGCGTAGCCATCCATCGCCGAGACACTGACGGGCGGGCTCATTCGATCGGTGCACACCGTCTCTGCGAGCACTCGTCCGCATGCGCGTGCGAGCGCAACCTGTTCAGTCGCGCGGTTGCGCGGAACCGACTGCAGCCGCTCGATCATCAGCGCGACCGCCGCCGCAGGAGAGTCACACGCAAATGGTTGGTTACGGAATCCCATCGAACAGTCCTGAGCGCAACCTTACACTCCCTCGATGCACGTTGAAGTACTCGTCTTCGGCCAGGTGGCAGAGATCGCAGCGGCGCCACTGCTGCACGTTGAGGTCAACCCAGCAGGTGATGTGCAGCACGGGGCGCGGGTCGACGAAGTGCTGCGCGCCATGGGCGAACAGCACCCTTCGATTGCATTCGCGCTCGCATCGGCGCGACTTGCAGTCAACCATGCTTTCGCAACGAGTGACACGCGCGTGCATGCGCGGGACGAGGTCGCGCTCATTGCACTCGTTGGAGGGGGATGATCGTTTTTGCGACACTCGTCGAGGGTTCGATCACACGCGATGCCGAAGCATGCGCGATTGCTCCGATTGCAGCTCACGTTGAACGATGCACTCGAGCAGGCACCTCGGGAGCGACCGTGCGCTTCGAGGGAATCGTGCGGGACACTGAGCCTCGCGGCGACGGCGTGCCACGCGCCTTGAAGGCCCTGCGTTACTCCTCGTACGACCCGATGGCGCAGCAGGCACTCGACGCGCTTGCCCTCGACATCGCGCGCGCCCATCAGCTCAACGCGCTCATCACCGTGCACAGCCGCGGCGAAGTCGCGGTTGGTGAGATCTCGTTTGTGCTCACCATTGCCGCGTGCCACCGTGCACAATCGCTGCGTGCGATGGGCGAGTTCATCGACCGACTCAAGCAAGACGTACCCCTATGGAAGCAGCCCGTCTGGCGAGAGTGCGAATGATTCCCACCACTAGCCACCGATCGCCGACATCGACCGTGCGGGTTGATGGAATTCGTCAGAGTGCATTCCATGACCTGCCTGCTTGGTCCACGATGCGTCGATGAAGAAGGCGCGCAGCTCGTCATCGCCTGCGCCACATCGCAACACGCTCAGCACGTCCCACTCGGCTGAACTGAAAAGGCACGGCCGGATTTTTCCATCGGCCGTCAGTCGAAGGCGACTGCAGGCACCGCAGAATGGATCGCTCACACTCGAGATGAAACCAATGCGCCCGGCGCGCCCATCCGCGAATTCGAACAACCGCGCTGTCGAGGACCGGTCCTCGCTCGGCGCTGACACGAGTGGAAACACACGCTCAATCTGCGCACGCGTCTGCGATGCGGACACCCACTTGGCGTCATCCCACGCCCTTGCCGAGTCAAGCGGCATGTACTCGATGAATCGCACCTCGACGCCGTACACACGGGCGAGTGAGGCAAGATCGGCTGCTTCGTCGTCGTTGACACCTCGCATGAGCACTGCGTTGACCTTGAGAGGCGTCACCCCTTCGGCAATCGCTGCCTCGATGCCCGCGAGCACAGTCGCTGGCGATCCCGCCGCTCGTGTCAGCATCGCGAAACGATCGGGCCGCAGCGAGTCAAGGCTGACCGTGATACGGTCGAGGCCTGCCCCCTTCCATGCACGCAGTCGTTCGCGTGTGAGCAGTGAACCATTGGTAATCATCGCGAGCTCGACAGATGTAGCGCGACGAATCCCGCTGATGATCTCGAGCAACTCAGGGTGCACAGTCGGCTCACCACCCGTGAGCCGAATCTTTCGAACACCGAGCGCTTCGGCAATGCGTGCGAGGCGAATGATCTCGTGGCGTGTCAACAGTTCGCTGCGAGGGGCGAACTGCACATCGGGATCCATGCAGTAGACACAGCGAAAGTTGCACCGGTCGGTGATGCTGATTCGTAAATCACGAATCGTCCGGCCATGTGAATCGCTCATGATTCCATGCCGATGCACCTCTGCTGGTGCGGGCGGCGGGGTGACAGCACGCTCGCTGCGCGGGCGCGTATTCAATTGCTGGAGTGAATGCGCGGTGGCGATCATGCGGATCCGCTGCGCCCGTCACGCTCAAACTGCTCGTGCGCCCAGCTCCATGCCGCTACGGTGCGCGGAAATCCCACAGTATTCATAGCGAGCAAGATCACTTGCTCAACCTCTGCGTGAGTCGCTCCATGCTGCACGGCGCGGCGAACATGACTGCGAAGCGCAGACTCGAGTCCCGCTCCGGTACAGATGCCGATCTTGACGAGTGCGAGCGTCTTTGCGTCGAGCGGACCTGCGCCTTCGACGGCTTTCGCGACGCGTTCGTGCGCCCGCCCAAGCTCTGGATACTTCGCGATGAAGTTTTTGAATGTGCTCGGCACGCGCGAAGGAGACTTGACGACCTCACTCTTCGCTCGCTTCGCTTTCGACGAACTGGACACGCGCCGTGTGGTTGACTTCATGGAGTGTTCACCTTAGCAGAGTCGCTCGACGGCATCAGCAGCAGCGCACACTCGCGAGTAATACTCGTCAATTGGCAATGCCATGAGCGTTGATCCAAAGAGCTCGGCCTCTTCGTGCGAGACGATCTCGCCGTAATTGACCGAAGGTATGTAGTAGGCAATGAGCAACGGCAATTCTTCAACAGCCGTCTCAAACATCGGGTGCACGAAGAGGCAAAATCCATCGCAGGGGTGCGCGCCAAGCGCTTCGAGACACGCGAACTCCCCCGGCGCGAGTGGTTGCGAATCGAAGCGAACTCCCAGCGGATAGCGGACAACCGATCGCTCACCAAGAAGCCGAACGATGGCCGCGTGGTCAACGACACCTCCGCAGAGTGCACGCGCCTCTGTTGCCTTCGCGACGAGATGGTCGCGCAGTGAGCGGAGTCCGTCTTGAGGTGTTGGAGTGGAGTTCATGGCTGTGGGTGATGCTCGGCCGTTGCCGACGCGAATGAACGATCGAAGACGAGACGCCCAGAGAGCACTGGCACTGTGATGCGCACGAGAATGGTGTAGATAAGGAGGCCCAGTGCCCAAATGCCGAGCGTGACGAACGTCTCGTTGCGCGTGGGCAGATACTCAACAATCTCTCCCAGCGGCGTCGGAATGAACGCGGGCACGATCAGTCCCATGCCCTTCTCAATCCAGATGCCGACGATAAGTAGCACGCATGCGAATTGCAGGATCGCCACCCGACGACTGAGTGGGGTGTACAGAAGAACCATCGCCACGAGATTGAGCGCGATGGCAGACCAGATCCACGGAACAAGTGCCGTGCGCCCGTGCAAACCAAGGAAAAGGTAGCGCGCGGACGCACCATGCGCTGAGTCGGTATAGAACTCTGTGAACGCTTCCGCGGCGAGCAGAAACATGTTGATCGTGAGCGCCACCGTGATGATGTTGCGCAGCGTCATGAACGCTTTCGCGCTCACTTGGTAGGTGGTGAAGGCCTTCAGTGCCGAAAGCGTGAGCACCAGAAACGCAGGACCAGCGGCGAATGCCGATGCGAGAAACCGCGGCGCGATCACTGCCGAGTTCCAAAATGGTCTGCCGCCAAGCCCGCTATAGAGAAAGGCAGTCACGGTATGGATGCTGATCGCCCACGCGATGGCGACGAAGACGAAGGGGATATAGAAGATCTTGCTCGGCGCACGGCGCATGTATGCGCAGTAAATGAGATATCCGCAGATATGAAGATTGAGCAGCAAGTATCCGTTGAGCGCGACGACATCCCATGTCAGCATCGACGAAGGAAAGTTGAACCGCAGCATCAGATGATGGAAGCGGTCAGGCCTGCCAAGATCGACTGAGACGAAGAGCATCGCCATGATGATGGCCGCGACGGCGAAGAGCTCGCCAAAGATCACAAGGTCATGCAGCTCGCGATTTCGATAGATGTAGACGGGAATGACGAGCATCACAGCAGCGGCAGCCATCCCAACAAGAAAGGTGAAGTTGGCGATGTAGAAGCCCCACGAGACTTGATCGGTCATCCCAGTGGTCGCCAGCCCCGCGACGAGTTGCTTGCAATAGGCGTTGACTCCCAGCAGCACCACCGAGGTGAGTAGAAACATCCAGGCGTAGTAGCGGGCGTCGCCTACAAAGCTCAGACGAAAGCACCGCGAGAGAAAGCGCAGGTAGTTCTTCATGCGGTTCGCCCATCCCACCACTGCGGCGTGACCGCTGCGATTATCTCGGTGTCAGGACCGTTCGATCCTGGCAGGCATCCGTAGGCCGCACCCTCTTTCGCTCGAAGGTCGTCTGCAATCGCAATCGCCTCGGGATCGAGTGAATTCGGATATCGCTCATCGAAGTAATAGAAGAATCGAGGAAGGGTGCCAACCTCTTCCTTGAGGATGAAGATGCGCTTCGTGCGCAGAATCTCAGAAACCTCAGAGTGCGGGTCGAGCAGATTGCCGAACTTGCGCGCGCCAGTGGGACAGACCTCGGCGCAGGCTGGCATTCGTCCCTCGCGCGTGCGGTGAAGGCAGAAGTGACACTTCTCGACCACGCCCATCTCGCGTGGCCGATTTGAGAGGTAACTCATGTTCGGATTCAACTGATCCTTGGGAAGTTTGGGTTGGGCAAAATTGAATCGTCGCGCCCAGTAGGGACACGCGGCCTCGCAGTACCGGCAGCCAATGCACCAGTCGTAGTCGATGACGGTCACGCCATCCTTCTCTTGCCATGTCGCTTCGACGGGACAGACTTTGACGCACGGAGGATTCGCGCACTGATGACACTGCACTGGCAAGTAGAAGTGTTCGGCATCTGGAACGAGCGGCCGGTCATAGTGGTGGGTTCCCTGCTCAACATCGAGTGTGCCACGGGGCATCTCGATGACCCGGATGTACTGAATCTCTGGAGTGCGCGATTGATTGTTCTCCGCCACGCACGCATGCACACACTTGCGGCAGCCGATACAGCGCGAGAGATTGAGGGCGTAGCCAAACTCAACACCTTCCATCGGCTTGAGGTCGCGAAGATGTGGACGAACCTCGAATCGCTTTTCGACCTTCGCTCGGATTCGCTCGAGCGCTTCTTCGAGTTCAGCAGGAGTCATCTGCTTGTAGTGCTTTTGAAGAAACTGCTCAAGATTTGGAACCTGATCTGAGCCGAGCTCACGCAGTGGACTCAGCGCCGCTGCGAGCGCGGCCATTCCTCCGAGTGCCGCAGCGCCGACGCGCAGAAAACTGCGGCGGTTCAGCGCGTTCGCGGTCACCCGCGCTGGAAGCGATGGACCATCCCAGATGCGCACGCCGGTCATTGATGCTCTCCTGTCTGTGGTTGGTGTAACCAGCGTCGTAGCGGGCTCACGAGCGCCCCCGACTCGCGGTGGTCTGCGTGCTGTTGCTCGCCCATGCGCAGCGTGTTGGGTGCGGGCAGAGGTGCATACGGTTCGTAGCGCGGCGAGTGCGGATCGTGACATTCGTTGCAATTCAGACGGCGTTGTTCTGCTGAGTGGGAGACCCATGACCCGAGCGTCTTGCCATGTGTGCCCCGCTGCCAGTCGCGATAGAGAGTCCCGTGACACTGCGCGCAGAGTTGTGGAGTCTGCGAAAAGGGAATCGTCGATCCATCGCGAAGCGTCAACCGCTCACGGTCCTTGGGATCATGGCAATTCACACATCGATCGTTGAGGCCATGCGCGAGCTGGACCGATTCGTGGTAGGCACGCGGCGCTCCTGCAGCACCCGCCGAGGCAAAGATCTGATGGCACCCATTGCACGTCTGTGATCGACCACCCACCATCACATGCGGCGGATCGCTCATCGCAACGCGGCGCGCGCCTGGCTCGAGCAGATGTCGATCGATTGTGATCGCGGACTTGATTGGAACGTCGAACGACGTCGAAAGTGCCAGCAATGCGCTGGTGAGCCCAATGAAACCCATCGGGAGGAGCCATGCAGGCGCCCTGAGGGGTCGCTTCGCAGGCGCGTTGGGAATGGTGGAATTCGACTCGTTCATTTTTCACTATCGATTGGCGAGATGTAGATATCTAGAGTATAGTATCTTGATTAGAACCTTGCACCACCTCAGGGACGAAAAAAAGCAGATCCCGACACCCCCTCGACTCACAATGGCCATCAGCGGACTCATTCTCACCCACACGGACGACGATTCTGTGAATCGAGTGACCTCGGCACTCGAGGCAGATCGGCGCGTCACCCTCGGGGAACGATTTGGCCTACGGCGTGCAATTGTTGCGCAGACCTCGAGTGCTGCCGAAGACCGCGCGCTCTTCGACGAGCTGCGCGCACTCTCGGGCGTCCTGAATGTGGATGTGGTGTATGTGCATCTCGACGACGACCAGCGAAGGAGTGTGTGCAATGCAGTGCGTTGATCGACGGACCTTCATTCAAGCCTGCGCGATGAGTGCAGCGACAGCAGCCGCAGCTGGATCGACCACTGCCTTCCCCCTGCCAGTATTGCAGAGTGATGGCAAGGGCGACTCTGGTGGCGTGCAGTGGAACAAGGCCCCCTGCCGTTTCTGTGGCACTGGCTG
>SYHM01000190.1 GCA_005799205.1 Planctomycetia bacterium
GTTGCGTCTGCGTTGCCTAGTACGCTCGATTTCATGCTTTCTTTCACTCTCGCGCTCGTGAGCGCTGCGACAACAGCCACGCCACCGGCGATCCCATTACTGACGGCAGATCCGTATCTCTCGTCGTGGTCCGAGCATGGACGACTGACCGACGATTGGCCACGGCACTGGTCTGGAGCGATCACAGGAATGTGCGGGATGGTGCGAATCGACGGCACGCCGTACCGCTTTTGCGGCCCACTGCCAGGGACAGTCGCGGCGGCGCACGAGGTCGCGCGAACGGTGCGCCCACTTTCGTCGTCGTTCGTGTTTCTAGAGGCCGGTGTTGAGTTCACGGTCGAGTTTGCTTCACTTGCAGGACTCGCGAGTTCTATGGAAGAGTCGTCGTTCACGCTCGGGTGCGTTCGTATGTCAGCACGATCGATCGATCGCGCGCCGCATACGGTGGTCTTCTATCTCGATGTCACGGGTGAGTGGTGCACGAACAGCGATGGCACCGAGGTCTCGTGGTCGCGTCACAGGATTGGTGCGATCGAGGCGCTCGGCATGGGCTCGACGTCGCAGGAGCATCGCTTGCAGGCCTGTGACCGCTGCAGAATCGACTGGGGACGGATCATCGTCGCGCCGGCGGTGCGCAGCGCTCGATCAACGCAGCTCGTGGCGTGTGCGCACGATGCCGCTCGCGCGGAGTTCGCGAAGACTGGATCACTGCCAGCAGACGACCTGCGAATGCCACGGGCAGTGAACGACGAGTGGCCAGTGCTCGCGATGGCGTCGACCGTGACCGCCGCCGATGACGGGTCGCCAGCGACCTGCGACTACATCGTGTTGCTCGACGAGCACTATTGCGCTGAGTACTTCATGCGTCCACTTGAGAGCGCGTGGGTTGCAGCAGCGCGCGCTCGCGGAGAAGCGCACGATGCATCAGCTGCGCTCGTGTGGGCGTCGAACAAACTCGCGGACCCCACCGCGATGACCCGCGACCGCGACGCAGAGGATCGCCTGATTCGTGAAGCGACGGCGGTTGGAGGCGCGCGCTACGCCGAACTTGTTTCGCTCGCATTCCGCCAAGTGATGGCCGGTCACTCTTTCGCGGCAGACTTTGACGGCACTCCATTGATCTTCTCGAAAGAGAACACATCGAATGGATGCATCGGGACGGTTGATGTCATTTACCCGGCGTGTCCGTTCTTTCTGTACCACAATCCTGCGATGCTTCGTGCACAACTGAAGCCAGTCCTCGACTACGCCGCGAGTGGACGGTGGCGGTTTCCGTTCGCTCCCCACGACCTTGGCACGCACCCGCGAGCAAACGGACAGGTGTATGGCGGGGGCGAGCGCACCGACGAGAACCAGATGCCAGTCGAAGAGTCAGCGAACATGCTCATCATGCTCGCAGCGCTCGCGAAGGTCGAGGGCACAGCCGAGTTCTCAACTGGCCGCTTCGACCTACTCGAACGCTGGGCTCAGTACCTCAAGGAATATGGGCGCGATCCCGTCCACCAACTCTGTACGGATGACTTCGCCGGTCACCTTGCGCGCAATGTGAATCTCTCGGCGAAGTCGATCATCGCGCTCGGCGCGTATGCGCAGTTGCTGGGCTCTGCTGGTCGCACCGACGATGCAGCGCGCTGGCGAAGTGAGGCCGAGCGCCAAGTTGCGTGGTGGGTCGAGCACGCAAGGGGATCGCACGCGACCAGGCTCGTGTTCGGCGATGGTCCTGCGCCTGAAGGCGCATGGAGCCAGAAGTACAACCTCGTGTGGGATCTCGCGCTCGGGCTCGACCTCTTTCCGCGCGAGGTGTTCGCGCAGGAAATTGCGCTCTACAGGACGAAGATCGGGCGCTACGGCTTGCCACTCGATAGCCGCGCGAGCTACACCAAGCTCGACTGGAGTTCGTGGACCGCCTGCCTGACACGCTCGCGCACAGACTTCGACGCGATCATGAATCCGTCCTATGCGTGGGCGTCATGCGATCCGCCTCCGAGCCGAGTTCCGCTGAGCGATTGGTACGAGACCACAGATGGCAAGACCAGAGGCATGTACGCGCGCACGGTGGTTGGTGGTGTGTGGATGCCGCTGCTGATGTCGAAGCTCGGGGTGCAATTGGATAGCGCGGGTCGGGAGCCTTGATCAGTATCATCGCGGCATGTCGACCGCGCCTGGATCACGCAGCAACTGGCCGGTCGAAATCCGTCCACTGCACGATCCTGAAGCGTACGACCGTGACCGCACGTACTGGTTGAGCAGGACGTCAGCAGAGCGCATGGAGGCAGTCGACCGCTTGAGAGAGGAGCGTCATGGCCCACAACCAAGATTGGCTCGAGTGGCTCGAGTCATTGAACGCAAGCGGAGTTGAGTACCTCATCGTCGGCGCGATCGCACTCGCCCACCACGGAATCGTGCGATACACCGGCGATCTCGATGTTCTCGTGCACGCCACGGAGGAAAACGCAAGTCGTGTGATCGACGCACTTCATCGATTCGGATTCGGGTCGCTCGGGCTTACCGCACGGGATTTCTGCGCGCCCGAGCGTGTCATTCAGCTTGGGTTTCCGCCAGGGAGGATCGACCTCCTGACTTCCATCGACGGAGTCTCGTGGGACGAAGCGTGGGATGGTGCGGTTCGTGGCGTCTACGGAAGCGCGGATGTCCGATTTCTCTCGAAGGAGCACATTGTGAGGAACAAGCGTGCAACAGGGCGGGCGCAAGACCGAGCCGACGCAGAGCGGCTCGAGGGCGCTGGATGAAGGCATCGCTTGCTGGCCGTTTCGAACCTACCCAACAACATCAGCATCGACTGACTTGCCCGATTTCTTTCGCGCCTCGCGTAACTGATCGACGGTCGCCTGTTGCGCCGTGAGTCGAGCGCGCGCTGGACCATCCGGTTCTGAGGCTCCCCACTCTTTCAATCTATCTCGCAGTTTTACGGCGAGCTTCCACCGGATGTCGCTCTTGTCGTCGCGGCCCGTGACAGGATCTGCTCCGGCAGCCTGCGCCTCAACGAGAATTGCGACCGCGTCGGCCTTGCGACCCTGGCTCCAGACAGCATCGGCGAGATCGTTCGAGAGATCGAGCACCATGAGCGACGCAGGCTTCTCGACTTTCAACCACCGTGCTCGAAGGTCGATGAGCAGTCGTTCAGCGTCGCTTGAGCGTCCCGCATCGAGATACATCCACGCAAGACTCTTCTCAAGCCCGCGGACGATCTCAGTGTCTCCCGCGCGCCGAGCGGTGAGCGCGGCGAGCGCCGATTCTGACACAGTGATCGAGCGCACGAGTCGATCTGCATCACTCTCACCCTCAACGGTCGGCAACTCGGTTCGCATCAGGGCGAGCGCGACGAGCGAGTGGTAGTACTCGTCTGGCGGAGCCACAAGACTCGCACCGATCACGCGAGAATGCTCGGCCGCTTCGACCGCTTTCGCGATGCCCGCCCCAGAGCCATCATCAAACTTTCGGAGCGTCGCAGCAACTGACGCGCGGCTCTGAAAGGCGAGTGGGTGTGTCTCTCCATAGAACGATTCGTCGAGTGCGAGCGCATCGTTGAGCAATTGAAGTCCGCGCGCTTGCTTGGTTGGGTCGTCGAGTTCGGTGAGCGCGAGTCCTAGATTCGTCAGTACTTTCGAGTTGAGGCGTTCTGGTGTCGGTGTGATCCGAGCAAC
>SYHM01000191.1 GCA_005799205.1 Planctomycetia bacterium
GAACTTGAGCGGCTGCACGGCTGGGCCAGGCAATCCGTGCGCAGTGAAGGCGCTGTTGATCTGCGCGTAGTGCGGAGATCCATCTCCGAGGTCAGCGTTGTCATCATCAAGCGTCAGGCAGTCAATCGTGATATCGCTCGCGATCGTTGTTCCGCCATGAAGCAGCACCGAATTCACTGCGAGGTTGCGAACGAGGTTTCGAAACGTGACTGGATCGCTTGCCTGAAGATTGGTGCGGCAATCCCAGAAGCAACCAGAGATGAGCTGTCCGCAGGCGTGAATTTCGCTGCCGCAGCTTGAGCATCCTGTCGATGAGTATTGACAGGTGTTGGCGGCATTCCGGATGCCGGTCGAGCACGTTTGAAAGCCCACGGCGAGCATGGCGGTTTCGCTGATGAGCGCCCCGACGACATCTCCCATTCCTTCACCGTATGCACCCTGACCGCTACCGCCCGACGACACCATGTGGTGGCCAAACTCGTGATGGACGACGGTCGAGAAGGCCGTGTTGTTGCATCCGCCGCCGGCCGAGTAGAAATTGATCGAGGGACCGTCGTAGTAGGCATTGCAGGTTCCAGCAACGCTTACATTGATTTGGAAGGCACTCGCACCCTGCTGGTTCGCGATCACTGGGTAGGTCGGGTTCGCAGCCATGATGAAGTCGCGGCACACATTGGCGTGGAGGTATGCATTAACTTGCGCGCGCTCCTGCTCGACGAGATTTCCAGCGTTATGAAGGAAGTTGGCGGTTCCGCCGCTCGCGCCAGTGGTCGTGAGGGTTAGTTCGCTACCAACGACGTTATCAACCTTGAAGTATCTCCCACCCACGAACAGGTTGGATGTGATGGCGAGGCTTCCCGTTCCCGCATTTGGAAACGTGAATGCGCCTAGTGCGTTTGCGTAGACCGTTGTCGTGCCGCTTGAGAGTGCGGCGTACGGCAGAGCTGTCGCCACTTCGCCTGCGCAGGCATCGGCAGTCCAACCAGCAGTCGCGAGTCCTTGCACCGATCCAGTGATGTCAGCATTACAAATCTGCTCCTCTTCGAAAAGGATTCGCCCAGTCGCAGCATCTGCGACATAGAGCATTTTCGAGAGTCCGCTTCCAGGGACGCCTCGCTCAACAATGAAGCTCACTGCGAGCGTGGGTGGCGCCGGAGAATCATCGACTCCTGCAAAGATGACGAGTTGCGCGTCAGTCGGCTCGGCGACCGCAGCGATGCGGATCGCCTGGCCCGACCAAACTCGCTGCGAGAAATCTGCCAAGGATGGACGCCCCACGAGTGCCCCCGCAAAGGCTCCGAGGTTTCGCAGCTCGGACGATGCAAGCACGAGTGGGAATCCCGGTTCGTTGCGCATGAGCAGTTTGAGTGAACTGCGAAAGACAGGAACTCCGCTCACAACTTGGGAGTAGCCAAGAAGTGTGAATCGAAAACTCTCAGTCGTCTCATCCCAGTACACGTCGACCGAGTGGCTTCCATCGGGGAATGCTCCGACCGGGAGAATCTGATCTGCTGTGACGCCGAAGATGCCTGCGTGGGCTGCGACGAAGGCTCCTGCACTCTCGCTCGCTCCGCGACCCTGTGAAAACGCTCTTCCATACACGCGCGTGATTCGATCGCCCCGTTCAAAAAATTCTGATCCAGGATGGGCTTCGAAGAACGCTCGTCGCGCGCTCGGCACATCGACCAGAACGGGCGACTGGTCAGCGGTCCCAATGGACACTTGCGCCGCGCCTGCCTGCATGCGAGGAGCATCGGCCTGGCCCGAGGAGCCGAAGAAAAGCGTCGCGGCGGTGGTGGTCAGAATTCCGAGGAGTACGCGGGTCGTCATGGTTCGAGTTGCCTTCTATGTGGTTTGGGAAAACGACTGAGCTTCATCAATGCCAGTACCGATGGCCATCACCGATGCCAGTTAGGGCGATACACCGCTCGCGCCCCACCAAGACCTCTACGGACAGGAAGCCTGTTCGTATGCGTTCATTATGCCCCTTTCCGTGGTGAGTGCAAACATCGTCGGCGAGATTCGAAGCCTCGATCTCACCCAAAGTGGCGGCGGGTATGTTCTCTCGAAGTGAGCAAGCGCCAAAAACCAGCAGACCAGGCGCCAACCATCGAAAATCGGAAGGCATTTCACGATTTCGCTATCTCCGAATCGATTGAGTGCGGCATGGAGCTACTCGGAACCGAAGTTAAATCGGTCCGGGGGTCGCAGGTCAGCCTCGCAGAGGGATATGTGATGGCCGAACTCAATCCGCTTCGCCTCAACCTTCACGGAGTCCACATCGCGGAGTATCCACCCGCGGGGCGCGATCGACAGCACGAGCCGATTCGTGTCCGTCGGCTTTTGGCCAAGCGGCGTGAGATTGAGAAACTCGCCGGGCTGATGCAGGCGAAGGGAGTCTCGCTCGTTCCACTCAAGATTTATTTCAAGAACGGTTTCGCGAAACTGCTCGTTGGCGTCGGGACTGGAAGGACCAAGGGTGATAAGCGACAGGTCATCAGCAAACGCGAAAGCCAACGCGATATTGACCGCGCGATGCATCGGCGCAAGTGACCGTGAGCGGGGGGGATGAGTTACGGACTCGCAAGCGCGATGCAACGACCGTGATCACGATCGCGTGATCCATCAAGGTAGGGAGTGATTTGGGATGCGACAAAATCTGGCGAAAGCGTCTTGGCTGATGGCACCAATGTCTCGTCAGCAAATGAACGAAGCATCGCAGTTTCGACGCATCCGAGGTTTATTGAGAAGGCCTTGATGCCGAGCGGAGCCCCTTCGCGGTCGGTGCTGCGCGTCAGCGAGTCGAGGGCGCTCTTTGATGCGGCGTACGCGAGAAATCCATCGAAGGGATCGCTCGCCGCGAGCGATGAGACATTCACGATGCGTCCCGAGCGCTGGTTTGCAAAGTGCCTCCAGCAGTTGATGATGAGAAGCGCCGGCCCAATCGCGTGGACTGCGAAACATGCGTGTAGGTCGTGCGCGGTTGTCTTGTCGATCGACTTCTTTGGAGCAATTCCTGCGCAGTTCACCAGGTTGTCGATTCGTTCGAATCGTCCAACTGCGGCGTTGACGATCGCAGCAGCGGCGGATTCGTCGCAGATGTCCGCGCTGTGACAGAAGACATCAGGCGACCCCTCGCATCGCAGCGATGTTTCGAGCAACATCTCACGGCGCCGGCCAACAAGGAGAAGTCGGTGGCCTCGCGCCGCGAGCGCTTGCGCTAGAGCGCGGCCGATCCCACTTCCTGCTCCAGTGATGATGGTGACGGGTGCGGCCATCGTGGAGGGCTCGATATGGCCGCTAGGTCACGAGCCGCATGACATCGTTGTAGAACGTGATCGCGAAAAGTGCTCCGACGAGCACGAGCCCTGCGACCATTGCACCACTTTGGAAGGCGGGGCTCGGCGGACGGCCGCGGCACTTTTCATAGATCAAGAAGACCATCAGTCCGCCGTCGGCGATTGGAATCGGCAGGAAGTTAATCACCGCCAGATTGACGCTGATCATCGCGAGGAAGAAGAGCAAGTAGGTCGCGCCGCGATCAGCGACGCGCGTACCGATGTGCACGATGCCAACGGGACCCCTCAGCTGCGACACGCCGACAGTTCCGCGAAAGAGCCGGTCGAGTGTGAGATAGGTCAAGAGGACCATCTTCTTGGTCTCGGCGAATCCCATTCCGATTGCTTTCAGTGGATCGCCTCCTGCAGTGAGCACCACTTGCGCGGGAGCAAACCACTCTGGGCCGAGCATTGGCCGCCATGCGAGCTGTGAGAGTTGTTCACGAAGTGCGGAGTCCACCTCGATCGCTGCTGGCTCTGGGCGCGCAGATGGGGTTGGCGGTGTGAAGACCAACACAAGTGGGCCGAGGGACGCAGTCTCTGGTCGCGCGGCGAACTCGGTGGTCGCGCGAAAGAAGTCCGTCCATGTGCCAATTGAATGGCCATCGACCGAAACAAGGCGTGAGAGCGGCATCAGGTTGAATGGTGCCACTGCGGTCGTACGGCCTGGAGTCGGTCCCGTGACGACAAAGGGTTGCGCGATCAGTGGGCACTCCCATGCGAACCCAACCTCGACTCCCAGCTTTCCATCGCGGCCGACGAGCGGGTGCGCGTCGACTTCGACTCCTTCGCGAAGTACCCGCAATGCGATCGTCTGGCCTGCGTGTTTCAGCAACTCGACTCGAAACTCCATCTGTCGAGGTCCCGCGCATTCGCCGGCGCGAAGGATCACGTCACCCTCGCTCAGTGCGCCGTGCGCGGCGGAACTCTCAGGAACCCGCCCGATCCGGACGAGCGGCGAGAGCCCGAGCAACCCTGGTTCATAGTCGATTGTCGCGAGCGCAGGCTTCGTCGTGTGCTCAAGGATCTGCCATGTGGGGGCGCAGTTGAGCGCGATGTCTGCTTCGCCTACCCCCGCGAAACTCCAGCGTGTCACCAGCGGATTTCCACTGGATGCGACGGCTGCACGGTCGAGGGCGTCGTAGGAGGTCGCAGTCATGCCACCCACCGAAAGGAGCGATCCGGCGCGGAAGGTCGCATCGAACTCGTCACGCGATGGCTGCGCCTCAGCGATCCCCCACGAGTGCCCAGCTGGCATTCCATCAGGGGAGTGATTCCAAAATCCAGCCCGTGCGAGCGCGCCAAACAGAAACGGCCGCGCGTCACTCTCGTCAACGAGTTCGGTGCTTGCCGCGGGAGCGATGCCAATCGACATCACCCCGGCATGAGTGTCTCGCCGAGCTGCGACCGCGAGGTCGATGCGCGTGTGCGTTTCTCCCGAAGCGCGATCAACGGTGAGAATCAACGGTTCGTTGGGCTTCGCCATGGCAGCGGCGATCTGCAGATCGGCGAACGTCGAGACGTGATTGCCGTCAATGGCGACGACAAGATCTCCTGCCTGCACGCCAGCAAGCGCGGCAGGAGCGGCAGGAACGACGCTGCCAACGAGCGGTGCCTCGAAGCGAACACCAACCATGAATGCGATCACGAAAAATGCGATCGCAGTAGCGATGTTCAATGCAACACCTCCACTGACAATGATCATGCGCTTCCAGACCGCAACGCGGTTATACGAGCGAACATCATTGCTCGACGCGGTCGGGTCGAGGTCATCCTGGCCGAGCATCCTCACGAACCCTCCGAGTGGCAGCGCGCGCAGCGAGTACTCAGTCTCGCCGAGATTCAATCGCTCGAGATCGCTCTCTGAGAGTTCGATCGTGCGCTTACCAGTCCGTTTCAAAATCGTGGGATCGGTAGAACCAAACCGCACCCCGACTCCCCGCCGAAATGCGATGAGGACAGGTCCCATCCCAACGGCGAAACTATCGACGCGCACTCCTGCCCACTTTGCAGCAATGAAGTGTCCAAACTCATGAATGGCGACGAGGAATCCAAATCCGACGAGCACCAACACGATATTTGCGCCGCTTCCAAGGAGATCCATGATCGCAGAAGAGTAGGCGAGAGCCGACGTCCCTGACGCTCGCCGTGCCGATGAACTTCAGCAATTCGTGGGTTAGCGGCGGGTGCCGCGCTCACACGCGCGCCCCCTTCTCGGTCACCGCGCCACGCACCCACGCGCGCGCTGCCGCATCGGCACGTGAGACTGCCGCAAGCGAATCAACGGTCGTGGGCGCGATCGCGTCGAGCGCTCCGAGCACGAGGTCGCTGATATCCCCGAAGCGAATCGTCCCTCCGATGAACGCTTCGACTGCCGCTTCGTTGGCGGCATTGAAGATCGCGCCCGCGCTACCGCCTGCGCGAATGACTCGCCACGCGAGTTGAACCGCTGGAAAGCGTTGATGGTCGATCGGTTCGAACTCAAGTGCCCTCAGGGAAGTCCAGTCGATGGCCTTGGCGCAGCGCGCATCCCGCGCAGGCCACGTCAGTGCAAGTTGAATCGGCAGTTTCATGTCGGGGGGCGAGAGTTGCGCAACGACGCTTCCATCGACGAATTCGACAAACGAGTGCACGATCGACTGGGGATGCACGATCGCCTCGATTCGTTCGGCGGGCAACCCGAAGAGCCAATGTGCCTCGATGATCTCGAGCGCCTTGTTCATCATTGTTGCGCTGTCAATCGACACCTTTGGGCCCATCTTCCAGGTGGGGTGGTTGAGGGCGTCGTGCAGGACCGCGTAGCGCATGACCTCACGGGAAGTTTGTCGAAAGGGGCCACCGCTCGCAGTCAGGACAATTCGTTCGACCTCGCGCGAACTGGTCGCCGCACGCAGGCATTGAAAGATCGCACTGTGTTCACTATCAACAGGAAGGATCGAGACCCCGCGCGCACGCGCAGCGGCCGTCACGATAGAACCGGCCGCGACGAGCGTTTCCTTGTTGGCGAGCGCGATATCGCATCCAGCCTCAATCGCCGCAAGAATCGGAGCGATGCCAGCAGCGCCGACCATCGCTCCCATCACGAGGTCGCCAGCGCGCGCCTGTGTGCGAATCAGGTCGACCGCTGCATCGTCACCGAGGAAGAGTTCGCACGGGTCCGAACTTCGAAACGCAGTGGCGGCCTCGGGCTCAGCAATGGCAACTGCAGAGGGGCGAAACTCGTTCGCCTGTCGGGTCAGCGCCTTCGCATTCGAGCCGGCCGCGAGGCCAACAACTGTGTAGCAGAACGACCCTTCAGCGCGGAGATGCCGAACGACGTCGAGCGTGTGCTCGCCGATCGATCCAGTCGATCCGAGGATGATGAGTCTGCGCTGGGCCTGCATCTCTGAGTGCACTCGAGACTATTCAGGACGCCCCTTCGCCTTCGATCGTTCGCTCGATGACAGTAATCGCACCGCCGCCGCATAGAGCGAGCGTCGCTTCGGTTTCGCTGGCACGACTGCCTCTGCGTTTGCAGTTGGTGAAGGAGCCGCAGGGGCAACTGGTGCTTGGGGAATTGGAGTCGCTTCAACTGGTGGGGGTGAATCTGACCGCACCTCGCGCCGTGGTTCGACGATGCGAGGATGTGCCGCCCTCGGCTGCTCGCTCGATGATTGGCGAGAAGATTGCTCTGATCCCTCGCGAGCGGTGCGGTCCCGTCCGCCGCGTCCGCGCCGTGAGCCGCGACGGCCTCGTCCACCCCGTTCGCCACGCTCGCTCTGATGATCCTGGCCCGATGGGTGATTCCCTCGGCCACTTTGTGGCCCCTGAGCACCGCCGCTGCCATGTGATGCCCCTGGATCGCCAGCGTCGTCAGTGTGCAACTGTGCAGCCTGGGCTGTGTCGCCGGACTCACTTCTGGTCGGAGTCGCTTCTGGAAAGAGTGCAGCAGCGCGTGCGATCAGTTCAGGCGGAAGCATCGTCGTCGTGACGGTCAACAGCGCTCCAACCTCTCGATCTGCATCGGCCCGCAGCCGCGAGACGAGTTCATCGACTGTGGTGTTCAAGATCACAGCAACGCGCGTCGTCTCGAATGCTGCCTGCTCGGCCACCATGTCGAGAATCGTCTCGACGCCTCGGCGCCCTCGGCCGCGTCGTCGACGATTGCTTGAATGTCCGCGGGAATGTGCATCATTCGCCGCACCCCCACTCGATTGGGATGGGTGCGATGGTTGCTCTTTTCGCCCACCCGAACTCGATGACCGTTCGCCAGGTGCGCGCGCCGACTGATCTGCGCCTCGCCCCCCGCGGCGTCGTCGTCCCCCGCGCCCTCCTTCACTGCGCGGCGTGCGTGCTCCAGATTCGCTCTCGCTTGTGTGAGTGCTCGGTGTCAGAGTCTCGCGCACGGAAAGCTCGTCGTCTGCAACATCGGGCAGGTCCTCGAATCCTCCAGCGAGCGCGATCGCGGTCGCGTCGGCTGGAGCTGGCTTTCGCTTTCGCCGTCGCCGCCGCGCGAGTACTTCAGCGGGAGAGAGTTCAACGATTTCCTCCTCGGGAAGCTCATCGTGCAGCGATCCCTTTCCGGGCCGAGGGGCCGCTGGCAGTCGGTCGAGTTCGAGATCGGCATTCTGGTCGTCGTAGGCGTAGAACTCGATGCGATCGGCCGCGAACGCTTCGCTGATGCGAACGTCGATGCGCTTGCTTGCGCGTTCTTCGAGTTCGTGCATCGCGCGTCGACGATTCGAGAGCAATTCACCCGCGACTCGAACTGAACAGACGAGCTCGACGCGGTGCACATTGGTGTAACTAAACAGCAGCGCGATCCGTCGCATCGCATCTGCGGCGACGGCGCCTGAGAGGCGAATCTCTCCGCTTCCGGTGCAGTGCGTGCAGTCTGCATAGTGCATCTTGCGCAGACTTGGTCGCATGCGCTGCCGGGTCATCTCGATGATCCCGAACTCACTGATCGGCGCAAACGAACTCTTTGCGCGATCGAGTTTTAGAAGCGCGGTCAACCGTTCTTCAATCTCGCGGCGGTGCTTGATGAACCGCATATCAATGCAGTCAACGACGATCAGTCCCCCTAGATCGCGAAGTCTCAGTTGGCGGCAAACTTCTTCAATGGCTTCACGATTCGTTTGAAAGGCATTGGTCTCAGAGTCGCGGGCGCTGCGAGATCGACCGCTGTTCACATCGATCGCGACGAGCGCCTCGGTTTGATCGAACACGAGCGCTCCGCCCGAGGGCAGCGGGACGACGCGCGAGTGAATCTCGTCGATCTGGCGCTCGATTCCGAACGCTTCGAAGACGGGGACCTTGCCGTTGTAGTACTGCACGGTGCCAGAGCTCTTGGGAGCGATCACGTCGAGGAACATCTTCGCGCGCTCGAAGGCCCCTGGGCTGTCAACGATGATCGATTCGACGGTGGAGTCAACTTGATCGCGCAGTGTGCGAACGAGCACATCGCTCTCGGTGTAGAGCTCGCAGGGTGCTCCAGTCTTCGAACTCCGCTTTTCCATCGCATCCCACAGTCGTTGCAGGTAGGCCGCATCGCGCTGCAGCTCAGTCTTGGTGCTATCAAATCCAGCGGTTCGAAGGATGAACCCGAACCCCTCGGGGAGGTCGAGCGAGTCAAGGATTCGCCGCATCTCGCGCCGCTGATCTTCGTCCTCAACACGCCGCGAGACACCAACGCGATCCATGTCAGGCATCATCACGAGCAACCGCCCAGGAAGGCTCAGATAGCTCGTCAACGTTGGCCCCTTCGATCCGAGGCCCTCTTTGATGACCTGCACGAGAATCTCTTGGCCTTTGCGAAGCGCTTGCTGAATCAGCGGGCGTTCGCTCCGAGCAATCTTCTTGCCCACCTGCTCGGTGCGCTCTTCGCCGGGGAAGTACTTGGGATGAAGGTCACTGATATGCAGGAACCCGTTCTGTCCCGAACCAAAATCAACAAAGGCGGCTTGGATCGCCCCCTCGATATTCATCACGCGGCCCTTGTAAATGCTGCCGACATTCGTCGCGCTTGCTTCACGCTCGCTGAAATACGAATCCAAGCGGCCGTCTGCGAGGATCGCGATCCGACATTCGTCGCCTGGTTCATCATTCACAACCAGTTGGACCGCGCGTGTTGGAAGCGCTTTCGCCCGCACGCGTGAACGAGTCTTGGGGGCGATGTGGTCTTCGCCATCGGCCGCCGCGGGAGCATCGGCATCCGCCTCTCCATCGGCGCCTGGAATGCTTTCATCCAACTGCGCGTCAACAGGCGCTTCACTGGCCTCGTCGAGGGTGGGCGAGTCGCTTAGGGAGTTGCTCGCGACGGCTGGCTCGTCGTCGGTCAGTGTGTGCGGAGTCGCATCGTCATCGTCGTCAGCGAGATCGTGCTGTTCAGCCCGCTCGTGTGCCTCGTCGGCGTAATCGTCGAGATTGACTGGTGAGTCGCCCGTCTCGCGCTGCGCCGCTGTTTCATGCGGTTCAGTGGAGTCCTCGATCGGCTGGTCGCGTTGTTCTGAGTCTTGGTCTACCGGCTTCTTATTGTCTGGCACGATGTCATCCTGCCGCCATGGTGCGGCGAGTCATGACGGAACGCGCATCGATGAGCCCCAAAGCCCGCAACCATGCTGAGATGCATGGTTGAGGTGCACTTGACCAACAAGGTCGAGCGAGGCGGTCGTTGTTCACACTTCATCGTGTCTGTTCCGTCCGCATGCCGAGGGGGGTCCGCAGTGCCGAACCACGGCGCGTGAGTCACGCGCGGCGATTCGCGGGTCCTGCCCGATCTCAGTCATGCATTGTTTCTAATTGGTCTTTCTGAGCGAGGCACTAGTTGCCTTCTGAGCCAGCCAGTGCTTCTGGGTCGATTTTTCGAAGTTCGTCACGCAGGCACGCAAGGACTTGCCGGTCTGAGTCAAACGAGCCGACTCGCCTCGCGAGCGCCTCACAGTGTTCGATCTCAAGCCCCCGAACCACCCGCTTCACCGCGGGGATCTGTCCAGGTGACATCGAGAGTGTACGCACTCCCATCCCAAGGAGCAA
>SYHM01000192.1 GCA_005799205.1 Planctomycetia bacterium
AAACCCAATGCCAGGCTGCTAAAAGGACCCCACATGCATTCATTCACGACCCTCATGACTCTCGCCTCATCCACCTTGCTTCTTGCTGCGCACGCACTCGCCGCGCAATCCGCTCCGCCAACCCCGCCTCTGCCAGCGGTTCCGCAGCGTCCACCCGTCGACATCGCGATTTGCCTCGACATCTCAGGCAGCATGGAGGGACTCATCGACAGCGCAAAGGCGCGACTGTGGAGCATTGTGAACGATCTTGCCACAGCGAAGCCTGCTCCGTCGCTTCGCGTGGCGTTGCTGACCTACGGGTGCGACGCGTATGACTCAGCAACTGGATGGGTCGTTGTTGATTCTGACCTCACAGAAGATCTTGATCTGATTTCGCAGAGACTCTTTGCCCTGAAAACAAACGGTGGAACCGAGTTTGTCGGCCGCGTCATCGATAAGGCCGCGAACTCTCTCTCGTGGAACCAATCGACCGATGCACTTCGGATCATCGTGGTCGCCGGGAATGAGGCGGCGGATCAGGACACCGAGGTCACCTATCAGAACGCGTGCAAGACAAGCATCGAGCGCGGGGTGCTCGTGAACAGTATCTACTGCGGCGCTGCAACCGATCCAATCACGCCCGCTTGGAGCGATGTCGCCAAGCGAGCTGATGGGCAGTTTCTTTGCATTGATCAGTCGACCGCTGCGAGTGTGCCGCCAACTCCATTCGACAAAGAACTGGGAGAGCTCTCAGCAACGATCAACACGACCTACCTCGCGGTTGGTGAAAGGGGTCGACTTGCGTGGGCGAATCAGGCAGAACAGGACCGCAATGCAGCTGGCCTCGGTGGTGGCGTCGCCGCGCAGCGATGTGCGACCAAGGGCGAGTTGATTTATGACAACAGCGCCTGGGACCTGGTCGACGGTTGTTCGCAGGGAACGATCAAGCTCGAAGAGGTGAAGGATGAAGACCTGCCCAAAGAAATGCAAGGAAAGTCGCTCGACGAAAAGAAGGCCATCGTTGCTGCCAAACATGCTGAGCGCGTGAAAATCCAGAGTTCCATCCAAGCGCTGCAAGCGAAACGCGAGGCGTACGTGCTCGCCGAGGCGAAGAAACAGGCGACTGCGACGGGTGCCACGCTTGATGATGCGCTGCGCGGCGCGATTCGCACGCAAGCTCAGAAGAAGGGCTTCGTGTGGGCAGCTCCAACGCAACCCCCGCCAGTGCAACCATAGGATTGTGGCATGACATCGCACAAGCAGGTCGTCATGGTCGTCGAGGATGACGAGTCAATACGACTTGGCTTGTGCGATGTCCTCACCTTTGGCGGTTACATCGCGCGAAGCCATCCGCGAGGTGATGGAGCGACGCGCGCGATCCTTGAGATCGATCCTGCGCTCGTGTTGCTCGACGTGATGCTGCCAGGGATGTCGGGCTACGACATTCTGCGCGAGGTGCGTGCTGCGCGACCAACCCTTCCGATTGTGATGGTGACTGCTCGAGGCAGTGAAGATGACCGAGTGAAGGGTCTTGATCTGGGTGCGGACGATTACGTGGTGAAGCCTTTTAGTGCGCGCGAGGTTCTAGCCCGCGTGCAGGCCGTGCTTCGTCGCAGTGCAGAGCGGCCATCAGATGTTGTCGCCATTCGGATTGATGGAGCCTCGGTTGACCTCGCCCGCCACGAAGCAATAGCGGCCAAATCACCAACGAGGAACGCGAAGAGTTCATCCCGACACGTGCAGCGCGTTGCACTGAGCGATCGTGAAACGGCGGTCCTTCGGCTCTTGGCGGCCAACCAGACGCGCATCGTGGCTCGTGAAGAGTTACTGCGCGTCGTGTGGGCGATCGATCCGCGCGGAGCCGACACTCGGGCAGTTGACATGCAGATCGTTCGGCTTCGAGAGACCCTCGCGTCGGTCGGACTCGACTCGCTCGTCGAAACCGTGAGATCGAAGGGCTACCGACTCTCTGCCAACGCCGAGGTCAGCGCATGAGACGAGCCCGCCGGTGGTGGTTCGCTGGGCTGGCGGTCGCGGCGGCTGCGACTTTTGCTGGGCTTTGGTCTGTCACGAGCGCGTTGCGCGACTCGCGCGCACGCGCAGAGGCAGCGCAAGTGGAGTTCGCGCGCGCTCAGACAGTTCGACTTGCGCTATGGCGCATGGATGGGTGGATGACCCCACGACTTGCGCGCGAGGCGGCACGGCCAACAGATGACTACGCCGCATTCTTCACTCCAGGCACATCTGTCAATCGGCTGTTGCAGGCTGTTCCCTCTGGAGAAGTTCTCTCCCCAAGCCCCCTGTTGCTTGGCACACCAGGTTGGATCCTCCTGCACTTCGAACTCGATGAGAGTGGCACAGTCGCCAGTCCACAGGTTCCGCTGGGCAATCTGCGTGACCTTGCTGAGGGTCAATACCTCGCGTCGGGAGTTGATCCCTCGCACGTGAAGCAACTCGAGGTCGTGACAGCGTTGGTCTCAACGAAGGATCACGCACTCGAGTCATTGATGGCTCAGGCAGAGGAAGCCAATGACGCGCTGCTGTGCGCAGCCGACGAGGAGGCTGAAGCAAAGGCAGGTTCAGGAGGTGCGTTTGGTGGCGGCGGTGAGCTAGGCGTCGCGGCAAGCACAAGCGATGAGAGAAGCGAGTTTGCCACACGCGCTCGCTTGTGGAACTCTGCGCAGCAACTTGCCGATTCTCAGGTCTCGAAGAAATCTGCCGTTCTCCCACCTGCCCCAGCGACGGCGGCATCGGGCAATCCCGCGCGACGGCAGAAAGCGCTCGAGATGGAGACTACGGTTTCCGACACGAGCGTTGGCACCCTCATCCCAGTGTGGCTCGTGCAATCACCGCCGACACTCGCGCTCGTCCGCAGGGTTCGCGAGCGCGGATCATCGCGCATTCAGGGGTTCCTCGTCGATTGGGATGGACTGCGCGACGCGCTGCTTCATGAAGTCGAAGACCTTGTAGAAGATGGATCGATCGAGCCAGTCTTTCGTGCGAGCGCCGATGCCGAGTTCACCCCCGCGAGGCTGGCGAGCCTCCCTGCCGAACTCGTAGCGACTCGTGTTCGATTCAGTCCGGTCGCACCGATTCCAAGCGATGGCCAAGCACTCGCGGTCGCGTGGTCAGCGGCAATCCTCGCGCTGCTTGCCGCGGGAGCGGCGACGTGGGCAGGTGTTTCATTCGGAGATCGACAGGCGCGGTTCGCTTCGAGCGTGACGCACGAACTTCGCACTCCTTTGACCACCTTCCAGCTCTACTCTGAGATGCTGCGCGACGGCATGGTGCCCGATGATGCCCGCCGCGGCCAGTGTCTCGACACGCTCTGCCGCGAGTCGCGACGGCTCGGACACCTCGTTGAGAACGTGCTCAGCCTCGCCCGCCTCGAACGCGGCACTCGTGTGGCTACAGGTCGTCGCAGTGGCGCCCCGCTCAACGCGCAGGCGCTCGAGGCGCTCATCCTTCGCCTTTCGCACGAACGTGCGAACGGAGCGACAGTGCGTTTTGAGTGTGCCTTTTCTGGTTTGATGGTGCGCGTCGATGAAGACGCGCTCTCGCAGATTCTAGGAAACCTCTTAGAAAATGCGGCGAAGTACGGGTTGGGTCCTCTCGGAACAGTGGAAGTCGATGTTCATGCAGCACTCACAGCGAACGAACTGCGGGTGACGGTGAAAGACCATGGGAGGGGCATCGCGGCAGGATCCACAAACGCGATCTGGCGCCCTTTCAATCGCGCCGACGCGGCACAGAGCGCGCAACCTGGGCTTGGAATCGGGTTGACCGTCTCGCAGGCGCTCGCGCAAAGCCTCGGCGGATCGCTGCGCCTGCTTGCGAGCACCTCGCGCGCGAACGGCGGCGCCGAGTTTGAAGTGAGACTGCCGTGCATCGTGGGCGAGTAATCTGCGTTCATGACGAGCGAGCCTCGCCGATTTTCTCCATCCGAAGTGCGCCGCGCCATCGTCGGAGGCGCCGTTGGGAACACCCTTGAGTGGTACGACTTCGCGGTCTATGGCTACCTCGCCACAACGATGGGAGCGTTGTTTTTTCCGACCGACAACAAGGTGGCTTCGACGCTCGCGGGGTTTGGAGTCTTTGCAGTCGGCTACTTCATGCGCCCACTTGGGAGCATCGTCTTGGGTTCGGTTGGCGACCGACACGGGCGCCGTGCGATGCTCACACTTTCGATCATCATCATGGGGATTGCGTCGTTTCTCATTGGGGTGCTTCCCACCTACAGCTCGATCGGACTCGCAGCGCCGATCCTGCTGACACTGCTTCGCATGGCTCAAGGTTTTTCGGTCGGCGGTGAGTACACAGGGTCGATGACCTATGCGACCGAAGTGGCGCCCGTGAAGCACCGTGGGCTCTTCAGCAGCTTTGCGACCGTTGGGGCGGTGGTTGGCCTCGTTCTCGGATCGGCAACGGATTGGATTCTCACTGCTCAACTCACGTCGGCGCAGTTTTCTGACTGGGGATGGCGCCTGCCCTTCCTCTTGGGACTCCCCATTGGAGCACTCGGCCTCTGGTTGCGCGCACACTTGCCCGAGACGATGGAAGCGCAGTCGCCGAGTCAGACATCCGACTCAGGGTTTGAGACGATCTTTACCCATCACTGGCGCGCCCTCATTCAGATCGTGGGCATCGTCACTGGTGCGAGCCTCGTCTTTTATGTGCTTTTCGTTTGGGCGGTCGACCGCGGACAGGTACTGGTCAAGGACGGGACTTCTATTCAGGGGGCCAACACTCTCAACCTTGCGCTTCTTGTGGTCTGGATGATTGTCGGCGGTTGGATCAGCGATCGCGTGGGGAGGCGCGTCGTGTCGATTTTCTGTACGGCTGCCCTGCTCTTGGTGCTGATTCCGTGCACGCTGCTGCTCATGGGAGATCAAGGCACAATCAGTGCGTTCTTTCCAGGTCGCACATTCGACGCGACGACCTTTCTACTCGCGCAAGCAGTCCTCGGAGTTCCGATCGGACTCATCCTGGGAGTTCAAGGGGCGATGATCGTCGAACTGACTCCGCGCGAACTGCGATGCCGGATGTTTTCACTCGCCTACAGCTTCGCGATGGCGTTTCTGGCAGGCACCGCTCCGTTCGTCGCGACGCTTCTGTGCGATCAATTCGGGTGGCTCGCGGGTCCAGGCGTTTACTGCTCGCTCTTTTGCGCGTGGGCGTTCACAGCACTCTGGTTCACGCACGAGACCGCGCCACGCTATGCAACTTCCATCCCCACAACTTCTCGCCGATATTGACACCTCGCTCGCAGCGATCAGCACGAGCGAACCAGCAGCTGCAGGCCCGCACTGGGGAGCGATGCACAAACTGTTGCTGAAGGCAAAGGTCGACTCGCGCGCACTCTTGCGCCTCATCGGCATGCGCGATCTCACTGCACTCAACGCGACGATCCGACAGTTGCACGGCGAGGTCGTTGAGACCACGCCGTGCGATCACCCCCCCGCTGAGGTTGGGTTCGATCCGGCCCTTCTGCAAACCGCGTTAAAAACGTTTCGAAGGCGCATCAAGTTCGCACAATTGGACGCCGACTCTCGCCTCGCGCGAAGCCCACTCAGTGGTGGATCGAGCCCGCAGATCAATTCGATGATTCCGCCGCGTGAGTTTCCCCTCGCGGTCTGGGATGCGCTTGTGCAGACTGGCAAACTTCGGCGCGAGGGAGGCGGTTTTTATGCCCTCACCGACGACAACAGTCAGGCGCACTGGTGATTGCTCGTGCAAAACTGAGCCCGTTCGGTGGAATTGACGACACAGCGCGGTAGAGTGCGTTGACCCCGTCAACCCCACGCTCAGGATTCCTGCACCATGAAAACTTCACCAACCATCGCCGTTGCACTCACGCTCAGTTTCGCCGCAGTCTTGGTTGGGCAGCTCACGGCTCCAGTCAACGCACGCTCACCTCGAGTGCCAGGCGATGGTGGAGTCGCTGGCGGTGGGACCGACTGCCCGAGCGCCCCTGCGGCGCTGCTTGGCACAAATTCATTCAACACGGCGGCCGCAACTGCCTCCCTTGCGATCGGGTCTGGTGCGGGGTGCTCGGCGCACACGATCTACAAGGTGAACTACTTCAGTTTTACTGCCCTCGAAACGGGAAACTATTCCTTTTCGACGTGCGATGCCGAAACGTGGGACACGCGCATCGCAGTCAACCCAGCGTGCGGGGCGAACCAGATTCCAGTCGCGTGCAACGATGACGCATGCAACTATCAAAGCACTGCCACTGGCGCGCTCGTTGCGAACACAACCTATCGAATCGTCGTCGGCGGATACGGCGCCGCTGACGGAGGAGTAGGTGCTCTCACCATCACATTCGACGGTGCCGGCGGAGGTGGCGGTGGCACTGTGGGACCCGATGTCATCGTTGGTGCGATCCCTGACGTTGCGAAGTATGGATCCGTCGTTGTCGGCGGACAAACCATCATGGCGTACGCAATCGGAACGACCAGTTGCAACATCGGCGACTCGCTGCTTGATTGGTTTGCATCGCCAGACAATCGCCATCCCTTCATCCCGCAAAACCTGTACCGCATCAAGGGAGGGCGCTGTGAACAGATCGGACTTGGCTGGGGGAAGCACGGATTTACAGCGCTGCAGGGCTCACTCTGTGGTGCGTGCACACCCTCGTCGAGTGGCACGTGGCTCGGCGTTGGATGCTCCGATCCATATAGCGCTGGTCTCAACGGCAGCCAGAGTGGACTTGGATGCCGCTCAGAGGTAAATGCCGCCACTGGTGTGTTTCCAGGCACTCCCAATGCAGGCATGCCTGGCGCTGCGGCGACGATCGGAAGGCGAATTCAAGTCAACGCGAATGACCTCAATCCAACACTCAATGCAGGCGCGACCTATTTCGCCGAGGCGCAGTACATCCATCCTGGGGATGCCGCAGCAGCCAATGACGACAACAACGGCTCATGGCGCGCGTTCACGGTTGGCGCGCTTGCAAGTGGGGCGTACACACTCTCGCTGACTGGGGCAACCATTCAGCAGCAGCCAGCCGTGGCCGCATGGCGTACCGCAATGCCCGCAGTCACTCTTGTGAACGCCGACGTTGCGAGCGATGGGCGATTCACCGCGGGATACCTCGTCACTGACAACGGCAATGGAACCTGGCACTACGAGTACGCGGTGCAGAACATCAACAGTCACCGCTCGGGACGATCGTTCAGCGTTCCAGTACCAACGGGAGCAGTCATCACAAATGTTGGCTTTCATGACATCGATTACCACTCTGGCGACCCATACTCGGGCACCGATTGGACTTCGAGTGTGAGCGGCGGCGCAGTCACATGGACTGGTGGTGATTACGCAGTGAGCGCCAATAGCAATGCGCTTCGCTATGGAACTCTCTACAACTTCAGGTTTGACGCAACAACTCCACCGACTGCCGCAACTGCGACCCTCGGACTCTTTCGACCAGGGACTGGTTCATCGGTGACCCTTGCTCTGCAAGGGCCCAGTGGCGTCGCTGGAAATCCCGCTGACCTCAACGGTGACGGAGTCGTCAACGGTGCTGACCTGGCAATCTTGCTCAGCGCGTGGGGTAGTGGCGGCACTGGCGACATCAACCAAAGCGGCACAGTCGACGGCGCTGATCTGGCAGCATTATTGAGCAACTGGACCGCGTAAGGCGACCTCGGACCGCCTTACGGGGCAGTGGTTGATGCGGGTGTCAATACCGCTCCGCCAATCGCTGTACCTCCACGCTTTTTGCCTTCGGGCAGCGGTTTCAGCGTGGAGGCAAGGTCCGCGCCGAGTGCGGTACAGAGTTCTCGAAACACCCGACGGTTCAGTTCGTCGCGTTCGAAGCGAATCGCTTTCACCTGAACTCTTCGTTCGGTCGCCTCAGGACCGCTCGGCACGACGCCTTCCGCTGCCTTCGGCCCTTGGAGGGGCTGAGATTTTACAGCGACGATCTTGTCCCGGGCACTGCGTGCCGCGGCAACCCACGAGGACTGCAGCGCGACGACGCGTGCCTTGACTTCATCTGAGAGTGTCAAGAGGAGCGCCTGCTCAAACCGGCTCGTGAGAGAGGTCGGGTCATTCAGGTCGCTCGCGTACAGCTGGTCATCCCACACATCTTGGAGTCGCTGAGCCGATTCAGGTCCGAGGCGATTCTTCAGAGTCTTGATCGACGCGAGTGATGCATCCCGAAGTGCCTTTTTCGCGCGCTGCTCTTCGCGCTCGGTCCGCATGAATTCATCCTGATC
>SYHM01000193.1 GCA_005799205.1 Planctomycetia bacterium
GCGATTGAATTGCTTGCATCGTCCGTATGACGCAAGCCCGTTGGTGACCCGATGACGAGAGCCCACCCGAATGATCACGCGCGTCCAACCTGCCATCGCGCAGCAGGACTGCTCGTGGCCGTCGCTGGGTGTGTTCTGGCAGCGTGCTCCTCACCGCGTGGTGCATCGAACGATCCAACGTCGCTCGCAGCGACCGGCGCCCCCCTGAACGCCCCGGTTGGGTCGGCATCGAAAGGCGATGGCGGTGCTGGATCAATGCAGGGGCGCCGCAAGCTTCCGGAAGCCACCGCGGCGGCATCGGACGGCGCACCGGGCGCGATTAGGCCGGCGATTCGCATTGATCCGTGGACGAACGGTGAGCGTGCGGGCCACGAGATTGTGACCGAGCACCTCGAGATTCGAACGACACTTCGCAATAGCGATCTGCGCAAGTTTCTTCCGGAGTTCACTGAGAGCGCGCTCGCGCACTACACGAGTGCGCTCGGGGTGCTGCCAGTTCCTTCGAGTCCCTTGCAGACATACATCTTTGGATCGCGCGACGAGTGGGCCGCATTTACGACCGAGCGTCTCGGGCGTGATGCTGACGCGTACCTCGGACTTGGTCGCGGGGGATACACCTCGAACGCGACGGCGATCCTGTACGACATCGGTACGACGGACACGCTCACCATTCTTGCCCACGAGGGATGGCATCAATATTCCCAAGCAGTCTTCCGCGACGAACTTCCCGTCTGGCTCGAAGAGGGAATCTCGACCTACATGGAGGGGTATCGCGTCACGGCGGGAGGAGTGCCGAACTTCGAACCGTGGCGCAACTTTGAGCGGTTCGGTCAATTGCGCGACACGGTGCGACGCAATTCGATCATTCCACTCGCTCAATTGCTTGATGGCACTCCCCAAGGATTCTTGCAAGAAGGTCGTGAGCGATTGCTCTGCTACTACGCTCAGGTCTGGGCGCTCACACACTTTCTCGCAGAAGGCAGCGACTCGCGATTTCGCGCGGGGCTCGAACAGTTGGTGCGGGATGCCGCCGCTGGAACGATGGGGGCGACGCTCAGCGCCGCCGTGAAGAGCAACGACGATCGTCGCGCCCTTCGGCGAGGCCTCGACCGGGGAGGCGTTCGAGCGATTCCGAGTGCGATCATCACGAGCGCCTATTTTTCGGCGCAACCAGCAGACCTCGCCGCCGAATACGAGGCATTCGTGAGGGCGATTTGCGAGCGCGGATCGGGCGATCGCATCTGGCGAGGAGTGAGCCCCATTCAGAAGAAGCCGCTCGCGATCACGCCGTAGTGCACGCGGCGACGAACGCGGTGCCGCGCGCTTTCGCATCGCTCGCCACGCGTCCGAACCCCATGTGTTCGTGAGGGGCACCCGTGCTCTCGTAGGCGTGCAACTCGATTCGCTCTGGATGCGATGACCGGGCACGCAGAGCATCCACAAAGCGGCGCTGTCCCTCGATTGACACCCATGCGTCCGCCTGCGAATGCAGTGCAAGCACTGGAATGTCTCGCCACTCGTCGAGGTGTGTGATCGGATTCAACCGTGCAACGAGGTCAGGCTGATACATCGCCCGGCCGCGTTGGCTTTCGAAATCTCCTGTCGTCGCTTCGAGCAGCATTCCACAGAATGGATGCGCTGAACATCCGCGCACCATCGCCGTCATGCCACCCGCGCTCATGCCTCCGATGACAGCGCGCCCCATGTCGAGTGACCCGAGCGCGGCGAGATCTGCAAGGATCGCGTCGATTTCACTCGCCGCCTGCGCGACGACATGCAGCGTCTGAGAGCCATCGTGCAGCGCGAGGTCGAGTCGCTCTCCGTGGCCGGGCAGGTCGATCGCGACACACGCGATTCCCGCGCGAATGAGGCGCAAGTAGCGCCCCGAATCGAGTTCTTTCGTCACGGTGCGACCGTGAAACCACAGCAGAAACGGATAGGTCGCATCTGGGCGATCTTGAGGCACCATCACCACCGCTGGAACACTCCCGCCAACGAGTCGTACCCAGCGACTGGCAGCGCGAAGCGACGCCGGAAACTCTCCGCGAACTTGTGGCATGAACTACTGCGCCGCCTTCGAAGGCGGCGCGACCGCCGGCCGCTCAGGCATATAGAGCAGGATGTGCTGCTGCGGTCCATAGTGATGCACTTCAGGACCGACGAATCCGTCGATCGCATAACTCAACTCTTTCAGATGATCAGGACTTCGCAGCACCACAAACGCCTTCTCTGCCATGACTGGCTTTAAGTGAGCGATGTGCGTGAGCACGCGCTCGCGCGAGGAGGCGTCTGCCATGAGTGCGAATGGAGGATCGACAAAAACGATGTCGACCGGCGATGGTGCCGCCGAGATCGATCCCGGCCCGAGTGCATCTGTTTGCACCCATTGCACGCGGTCCTGACAGCCAAGGGTCAAAATGTTGGCTCGCAGATACTCGCCGATCTGGCGATTCTGTTCGACGCAGACCACGCGGCTCGCTCCTTGGCTTGCGGCTTCGAGCCCCATGGTTCCCACACCAGCGAAGAGATCGAGCACGCGCGCATCCTTGAACCATCCACGCAGAATGTTGAAGACCGCTTCCTTCGTGCGCGCCCCCATTGGCCTCGTGTCGGTCCCTTCAGGAATCTGGAGATGTCGTGAGCGGTACTCACCGGCGAGAATGCGAAGCATGAACGGAATCCTAGAGACTCTCGGACTGCCAGTCACCGTGGGTGGGTAGCGTACGAACCATGTCGCTCACGCTGCTTGTGTCGCTGCTCTTTGTCGTGGGTCCTGGGCCATGTGAGCAAGTGCTCGCGTCGGCGATTCAAGAGGCACTCGACCGAGTCGTCGCAATGCAAGAGGGCGAGCACTCGGCCGAGTGGCCGTACGAGGGGGTCTACAGAGTCGGCGGAAAGATTCCGTACGCCTATCGCGTCGGTGGCACTGCCATCGTTGCCGAATCGCTCGTTCGCACCCCTGGCTACGCCACGAGCGAGGCGCGCGTCGCGGCGGTTCGCCGCGCGACCGAGTTCGTTTGCGCAGGTGTGAGTGAGCCTCTGCTGCAGGTCTCGACCTATCAAGGGGGATATGACGTGCGCGCGTGGGCGTCGTGCTACGGCGCGCGGTTCTTGCTTGCCCTTGCGCAGTACAAGGCGATTCCGGTGGGGCTGGAAGCACAGGTTGCCACCTCGCTCGCGTGGTACCTCGACGCGCTGCAGAAGTTCGAGATTCCCCGAGTTGGTGGATGGAACTACGCGCGCGATGCCGGGGCCGAGACTCCGAGCGCCACGAGCGGATTCATGACTCCAGTGTGTCTCCAGACTCTGTTTGAGGCGAGAGCGCAGGGGCATGCGGTCGACGGCGCAGTCGTCGACCGCGCGCTGGCGGCGCTCGAACTGTGTCGCACCGAGGATGGAAACGTCGCCTATTCGGCGAAGAAACAGGCTCGTCTCGACTCGAAGATGATTCCTGGTGCCGTCGGAAGGATGTGTGCGTCCGAGACAGCGCTCTACCTCGCCGGACGAAGCGACACGAACAGTCTCAGACGCGCGGTCGAAGACTTCGTCACGTACTGGGACGTACTCGAGAAGCGTCGCGCGAAGACTGGAACGCATCTGCCTCCTTACGGTGTCGCACCCTATTACTTCTGGTTTGCCCACTACCACGCGGCACAAGCGGTCGAGTTGCTGCCGCAGAGCGAGCGTGACCACTTGCGCGAACAGTTGAACGCGCGACTCTGGCAGACGCGTTCGAGCGATGGACTCTGGAACGATCGTGTGTTCGCTCGATCTGCCGCGTACGGGTCGGCGATGGCGGCGATGTCGGTCGCGATGCCGAAGAGTTTTGCTCCCGCCGCGTGGAAATCAACCCCATGAGGTGTAGCATTCGCGCCAACCATGGCTCCAACCAAGACTCCTGACGCAGTCACTTCGACGCTCGCATCCCTTCCTTCGACCATTCGTGGATCGGCAGTCGCCGTCACTGAGCCAAACAAGCCACGATCGGGGCAGGCTTCACTCGAAGGGCGCTGGACGATCGATGACTCGGCCGAGATCTATCAAACCCGCCTCTGGGGCAAGGGGTTCTTCGACATCAATGCGAAAGGACATGTGGTGGTTCGCCCGACCCGCGTCCTCGGCCACGAGATTGACCTCTTTGAAGTCGTCAACGGGATGCGCGAACGAGGGTTGAACACTCCTGTGCTGCTGCACTTCAGTGATCTGCTCGAGCGGCGCATGCGCGACATGCGTGAAGCATTTGCGGCGGCGATTGCCGAGAACA
>SYHM01000194.1 GCA_005799205.1 Planctomycetia bacterium
CGACCGGACATTCTGCTGCACGACGAACCGACGAACCACCACGATGCTGAGAGCGTTGCGTGGCTTGAACACCACCATGCCAGTTACGCAGGGACGGTGATTGCGGTGACCCATGATCGCTACTTCCTTGACAATGTCGCTGGATGGATCCTCGAACTCGATCGGGGAATGGGCATTCCATACCGCGGCAATTACACGCAGTGGCTCGAGCAGAAGTCGGCGCGCCTGGCAGTCGAAGAGAAGCAGGCGAGCATGCGGCAGAAGTCACTCACGCGCGAACTCGAGTGGATTCGACAGAATCCAAAGGGCCGGCAATCGAAGAGCAAGGCGCGCGTGGCGAACTACGAGCGGATGCTCAGCGACGATGAATCACGCCAAAAGGCAGCGGAAATTGAGATATTTATTCCGCCTGGTCCCCGTCTTGGCAACGTCGTGATCCACGCCAAGAATGTGACGAAGGCCTTTGGCGATCGACTGCTCCTTGATGGATCGACCTTCGAGATTCCTGCCGGTGCGGTCGTGGGAGTGATCGGTCCCAATGGCGCTGGGAAGACGACCCTCTTCAAGATGATCCTCGGAACCGAGAAGGTCGATGGCGGCGAGTTCGTCGTTGGCGAGACGGTCAAGCTCGGCTACGTCGAGCAGTTGCGCGACTCCATCGCCCCAACAGACAGCATCTGGCGTGCGATTTCAGATGGTGACGAAGAGATCATGCTCGGTCCCGTGAAGGTCAATAGTCGCGCCTACGTCGCACGGTTCGGATTCACTGGCACTGAGCAGCAGAAACTGTGTGGATCGCTTTCAGGTGGAGAGCGCAACCGCGTGCAGCTCGCCCGCATGCTGCGGCAGGGGAACAATGTTGTGCTCTTTGACGAACCGACGAACGACCTTGACGTGAACACCATGCGCGCACTCGAAGAGGCGATCGAGAACTTCGGCGGCACAGCGGTCATCGTCAGCCACGACCGGTGGTTCCTCGATCGCGTCGCGACGCACATTCTGGCGTTCGAGGGTGACAGTCAAACCTTCTTCTTCAATGGCAATTTCTCCGCATATGAAGAGGATCGCACCCGCCGACTCGGGGCAGACACCACTCCACACCGCGTGAAGTATCGAAAGATGACGCGCGCCTGAGCGAGATCTCACATGAAGCAAGTCATGACCATCGTCGGAGCCCGTCCGCAGTTCATCAAGGCCGCGGTTGTGTCGCGTGCAATCCGTGCAACCAACGGTGCTCTTCGCGAAACATTCGTTCATACCGGGCAGCACTTCGACTCGAACATGAGTGATGTGTTTTTTGATCAGCTCGCGATCCCGAGACCAGATGTCCACCTCGGTATCGGTGGGGGAAGCCATGGCCGCAACACTGGCCGAATGATCGAGGCGCTCGAAACGGCGATCATCGACCATCGTCCAGACGGGGTGCTCATCTATGGCGACACCGACTCAACTCTTGCAGCCGCGATCGCTGCGGCGAAGTTGCACGTGCCGATCGCACATGTCGAAGCGGGCCTTCGCTCGTTCAATCGCCGAATGCCCGAAGAGGTGAATCGAGTTCTTGCCGATCACGCGTCGACGCTGCTCTTTACTCCAACAACCACCGCAACGACCAACCTCAAGAACGAAGGCATCACGGGGTCCATGGTGCACCAGGTGGGAGATGTCATGTACGACGCTGCGTTCTATTACCGCGACCGGGCGCGCGAACCGAGCGAGCGGCCCACTGGCGACCGATTTGTCCTCGCGACCCTTCACCGAGCAGAAAACACGGATGACCCGGTGCGGCTCGCGAGCATCGTCAACGGGCTTGTCGAGCTCAGTCGCACGATGCCGGTTGTCCTTCCAGTGCATCCAAGAACGAGGAAGGTGTTGGCCCAGCACCAATTGGACACTGGGGGCATCCAGTTGTGTGATCCCGTTGGGTATCTCGAGATGGTCTGGCTGCTCACGCAGTGCTCCATCGTCGTGACCGACAGTGGCGGACTGCAAAAGGAGGCGTACTTCTTCGGCAAGCGATGCGTGACAACACGTGACGAGACTGAATGGGTCGAGCTGGTCTCACTTGGCTGGAACACAATCGTCGGAGCCGACACACGTGCGATCGTCGCAGAAGTTGAACGCGCGCTGCGGCTGAGCGATCACCGATCAAGTAGCGATGGGTCCACGCCGTTTGGTCGAGGAGACGCGGGAACTCGAATCGTTGAGATTCTCGGTGCGGCCTAAGCTGGACCTCAACGCGGCTTGTTTGTGTTCGCAAGCGCAATGACTTTGGCTGTATCGCCCGTTCCCGAAAACACCGCAAGAAATGGGGCGGGGTCTGCCGGCAACTTTCCACCAAGACCGAAGTCTTGGCTCATCGACAAGTTGCAGGTCACCACTGTCAGCCCTCCGCAGCGTGTCGTGCGCGCATCGTGAAGCGTCGGAACACCACTCGTTGCCGCCTTGACTCCCTTCTGAAGGTCGGCAGCTGCGATCTGCCCACGAAAGTTGACCACCTGCGCGTGCGGATCGATCCACTTCTCGTACGCGGGAATGTCTTTGCGTTGCTGTGTTCCAAGGAACGTCTGCAGCATCGCTGCTCCTTGCGCGTTGAGTGATGCATCTCCCGGGAACGCCGGAGCCGCGGGCGCTGGACGCTCCGTTGGCATGTTCAGATTTGCCCACGCAGCCACCTTCCACGCTCCACCGTCGAATTGCCAGACGCCAAGCCGCGGCGCAGGTGTGCCCGCAAGGCGTTCGCCACCGATGGTCTGTCCGACCGCTGCCAGGCAGGTGACAACAAGCGCATCGCCTGCGCGTGTCGCTCGGACCTGCGTGATCTTTGGAGTGTCTGTGATCGCGAGTCCCTTGGCGACCTTGAGTGATTCGTCGCGGTCTGCGGGTCCTGCGAACCGAATCGACTGATAGCAAGGAAGCCACGCCGACTCCATGCCGCTGAAGTCTTGCGTCGCGAAGCGCCGCATCGCGCTCGTGATGAGCTCATTGCCAAGTGTCTGCAGACCTGCATCGTCCGCAGGCCAGGGAACCTCGCTCGTTGAGGCGGCCGCACTCGCAGCGGATTGCGGGATCGCTGCAGCCGGATGTGAATCACTGAGTGGGGCAGTCGGGTTCAACGCAAGGAGTGTCGAAGTGAACGAGCACGCGGCGATGAGTGGGGTGAGGTGCATGGCGCAAGGGTACTGTCGCCGCAGCGGGGCACCGTGCACACATTCTGAACGCGCCCTTCACAGAACGACAACAGAGGCTTCACAGTTCCTGTGCCGGTCGCACTTACTGTCCCACGCCAGAAGAGATGTGCGTGTGAAGGAGTCGCTCACTTCCACGCGCTCAACCAGTTCGAGCGACGAGCATCAACCATGAACTACGCTGGCGATCCAGTCCCAACAGTCACTCGCGCATGCACACTCACACTCGCAGTTCTCGCCGTTGCGTTCAGCCACCAGCCAGCCCATGCGCAGGCGAGTCAGCAGGCACCGCTGTCGGCGAAGGGGGCCCTCACCATTCCACCAAGTCCGCGCAAAGCCGTGGGGCTGGTCGCGAATGCTCCAGCCGGTCCCGTTGCACCGGTCGCGGTAGTTGCTCCGAGTGCTCGCATCGAGGCGCCCACCCCGATCCCTCACTCGCCAACAACACCCCCATCGCCCAGCGCCAGTGCGCCCGACGCAGCGGCGCGGCCCACGCTCGACGAGACACGACTCACACTCGCCAAGTGGATTGAAACGCAGCAGATCATTTCGAAGGAGCGCAACGACTGGCAGCATGGGAAAGAGATCGTGCACGGCCGAATCGAGCTGGTATCCAAGGAAGTTGGATTGCTGGCTGAGAAAGTTGCACGCTCGCAGGCAGCGGTCACTGAGTCGAACAAGACTCGAGACGAACTCGTCGCAGAGAACGAGACGTTGAAAGATTCAACCGCGCGCCTCGCGGCGGCAGTCACGCAGATGGAGGGGCACATCCGCACGCTGGCATCACTGATGCCCGAGCCGATCAAAGCGCGAATCGCTCCACTCTTGCAGCGCATCCCCGTCGACCCCGCGAACACCCTCGTATCCACCGCCGAGCGCTTTCAAAACGTCCTTGGAATTCTCAATGAACTCAACAAGGCGAATGGCGAAATCGCTGTGCACTACGAGATTCGAACGCTCGCCGATGGCACCACAAGCGAAGTGCAAGTGCTCTACGTCGGGTTGTGTCAGGCGTACTACCTCAGTCCGCGCGGTGAAGCGGGGATCGGTCGTCCCGGCGACACGGGGTGGATCTGGCAGCCAGCGCCACTCGCAGCCACTGAAGTTGTCACCGCACTCGAAATCCTGCAGGGAAAGCACTCACCATCCTTCGTTCCGCTCCCGATGAAACTCAAATGAATCTCGCACATCAATCGAAACACCTCACCCTGTTCGTCGCACTCCTGTCGAGCACAGAGGTGATCGCACAAACGCCCGCGCCACCGGTCGATGCGGGCAACACCATTCGCCAGGCCGCTCAGAGCGCAGAGGGTGAACTCAAGAAAAGCATCGACGAGCTCAACGCGGCGCGCGCGCAGGTCGCCACTGAGAAGTTGCCGCTCGCGCAAGAGTTGACCTCGCTTGAGGGCCGAGCGATCCAATTGCGTCGCGAAGGAGACACAGTGCAGCGACTCGTTGATGCTGGGGCACTCGAGATCGCGACGCTGAAGGCACAGTCGAAGGCGCGGCAGGATGAACTGACCTACATCGGCAGCCTCTTAGACGAATACGCGCGAACGTTCGAGTCGAAGGTTGGCGTCGGCGAGATGCAGGTGTATGGCGAGGCAGCAGAGAGTGCCAAGCAAGCGAGCGAGAACAAGACCCTCGCCCCCGCCGAGCGATTCAACCGGCAAACGGCATTCACTGACATCTCGATCAAGCGCCTCTTTGATGTCATCGGAGGATCCCGATTCGATGGCACTGGAGTCGACACGCTCGGAACGGTGCACAAGGGACAGTTCGCGATGATTGGTCCAATCGCCCTGTTTCGCGCCGATTCAGGCAGTGCTGGGATCGCCGTCGCACAGGCGGGGTCACCCAATCCGCTGATCCGTCCGCTCGACGATGAACTCGGCGCGGCGATTGGCACGCTGGTCGCGACGGGTGAGGGAACCCTTCCACTTGATCCCTCGCGTGGTGGTGCGCTGAAAGCGCTCGTCCAGAAGACGAATCTGCTTCACATCTTCGAAAAGGGTGGCCCGATCATGTGGCCGCTGCTCATGGCATCGGTTGTGGCGCTCGCGGTCGTCCTTGAACGCTTGCTCTTCCTCCTGAACGAAGGTCGCAAGCGAAGTCCCAAGGCGCTCAGCAACTTCTTTATCGAAGTGGGCAAAGGCAATCTCGCCGAAGCGATCACAATCTCCGATCGATCGAAGGACGGCATCGTCAACACCCTCGGGTACGCCCTTGCGCATCGCGACCAATCGCTTGGGCACGCACTTGCGTTCGCAGAGGCACGCACGCTGAAGCGCTATCGACGGGGGCTGGCGATTCTGGACACGGTCATCACGCTCGCGCCACTTCTGGGATTGCTCGGGACCGTCACCGGCATGATGGCATCATTCTCTGTCATTGGAGGTGATCTCAGTTCGCCAGGAGCCATCACCGGCGGGATCTCGGAGGCACTCATCGCGACCGCGTTCGGACTGGTGATTGCGATCACGGCTCTTCTTCCATTCAACTATCTGAATACGCAGATTGAGCAGATCGAGAACGAGATGGTCGGGTGTGGCGCTCAGTTGAAACTGCTGATCGAGCCCGACCACGCACCGGCGCACCCGGGGAAGGACTGACGATGGCTGGTGGTGGCGGCGGTCGCTCGCGAGGAAAGAAGCGAAAAGCACGGCTTGAGATCATTCCTCTGATCGACATCATCTTCTTTCTGTTGGCGACGTTCATCATGGTCTCACTGAGTATGTCGAAGAATCAGGGAGTGCATGTCGCACTTCCGGGCGCGTCGTCCGCACAGAATCTTGGCGATCAGCAACAACTCGACAAGGCAGTCACGCTCAGTGTCAACGACAAGGGTGAGCTCTTCTACAACAAGGACAAGATTTCGGTCGCGCAGCTGCCGATGAAACTGCAGACATACAAGACCATGACCAAAGATCCCAAGGTCATCATCAATAGCGACGGCGCCGCTGACTTCAAGCATGTCGTCGGCGTGCTCGACGAGGTGCGCAAGATCGGAATCGCGAAGGTCGGCATCAATACGGATAAGAAATGACGACTGCGCGCGTGGTTCTCTGTGCTCTCGGTGCGCTGATTGTGCACGGCGCGATCCTGCTCTTCGGCGGGATCTTCTTTCTCGATGACGCGGCCGCGACAACAAGCAAACGCGATGTCGAATTGCTTACAACCGAACCAGAGAAGGACAAACCGCGCGAGGAACCCGAGCAGGAACCCGAGCAGGAGCCATTGAAATCGCAGAACGAACCGCCGCCTGATCCCAGTGATGTCGTGAAGAGCGTCGATGCTCCAGCAGTCAGCGACGATGCGCCGGCGCTTGACGCGGCGAGCTTGAGCGCACTTGAACAGGCCCTCAATGGCAACACGGGGGGTGGTGGAGACTTCGGCGGCGCTGCATCGCTCGCAGGTGGAGGTCGAATCGGCGGCACAGGACGCGGAGGGAGCGAGTCGGATGAACTCGACGCAGCGTTCAGTCTCTCTGAGATCGACCAGAAGCCACGCGCGGTCCACCAGGTGGCTGGGGTCTATCCCGCCGAACTTCGCGAAAGAAAACTGGAAGGGGTCGTCACGCTGATCTTTCTTGTCGACGCATCGGGTCGGGTCGTCAATCCACGCATCGAGAAATCATCGCACACAGAGTTTGAACGGCCAGCGATGGACGCCGTCCGCCAGTGGCGTTTTGAACCAGCCCTCAAGGGTGGCAAGCCAGTCGGCTGCCGCATGCGCGTACCCATGCGCTTTCAAGTGAGATAAATCATGAACTGCACTCAGACAACGTTCAGTGTCGCCACCCTCATCGTGGCTGCGTCGAATCTCACGCCACCCTCCTACGCATGGGCCCGTGCGGATGACTTGGTGCCGCTGCCGTCGATGACGATCGCACCGCCCGACCTCGCAGCCATGTGGAGTGATCCTGGATTTCAGAAGTCGTTCATCGGCGGATATGGAATCAACGCCGACGTGGAGCCGCGCATCTCGCAGGATGACATGGCGCTGCTCGAACTGGTGCGGCAACTCATGGCAGACAGCCTGCCGGCCGCGGAGGCGTTGCTTCGCGACTCGGTTCGACCTGAATCATCGGCGACCCTTGACCTCACGCTCGGCGGAACGCGCTTGCAGCAAGACAAGTTGCCAGAGGCGCTCGACAACTACCGCAGCGCTGTCGCAAAGTTTCCGACGTTTCGCCGGGCGTACCGCAGCATCGGCCTCATCTGCACTCGAACCGGTGACTTCGACGGAGCGATCGCTGCCTTCAACAGGATGATCGAACTCGGTGCAGCCGATGCGTACACCTATGGACTGCTTGGGTACTGCCACTCCGCCAAACAGGACTACCAGCCCGCAGAGGCGGCCTATCGCAATGCACTGCTGCTGCAGCCCACAAGCGTCGAGTGGCGTCTTGGACTCACTCGCAGCGTCTTCAAGCAGTCAAAGTTCGAGGATGCCGCAAGCCTGCTCGATGTCCTACTCAACACCTTTCCAGACAAGGCCGACTTCTGGCTTCTACAGGCCCACACATTCTTGGGGCTCAAGCAGCCAATCAACGCAGCGGTGAACCTTGAGATTCTCGACTCGATCGGCAAGTCGACCGTGGACAGCCTCTACACGCTCGGGGACATCTATGTCTCACAGTCGCTCCCAGAACCTGCACTGCGTGCGTATGAGCGCGCGATCGCGGCCAACCCAGAGCAAGATGCGACTCGCGCGATGCGCTGCGCTGAAGCGCTTGCGGCGCGCGGAGGTCCATCACAGGCAAATTCACTGCTTGAGGTGATGAAAGTGCAGTTGGCACAGAACCTCAGTGACGCACACCGGACGAGGCTGCTTAAGTTGCAGGCGAGACTCGCGATGAACGCGGGCAAGAGCGACGAGGCGACTGCAGCGACCCTCGAGGAGATCGTGAAGATCGATCCTCTCGATGGAGAGGCCCTCATGTTGCTTGGCCAACATTTCAAGGGGGCCGCACAGCCCGATCAAGCGATCATGTACTACGAGCGCGCGGCAGGACTCGAGGCGACCGCCGTGAACGCGAAAGTGAAGATTGCGCAAATTCTCGTGTCGCAGGGGCGATTTGCGGAAGCACTGCCGCTGCTCCGCGATGCGCAATCGCTGAAGCCGCGTGACGATGTCGCTCGCTACATCGAACAGGTCGAGCGTGCGTCGAAGGCACTGCACTAGCAGCGCACTGGCACCCAACCCAACCTGTGCGAGTCATTCACACAGTCTTCGCACAATCCACACACGAGCGCGTGAAGTGTTGAGGAGAATCCGCCGCATGACTCTTGACCGATTGCTAACCAAGCGCACATCTCAACTCGCGACGTGCAGCATTAGAGTTCGACTCGTCGGCGGATCGATGTTCGATCTGCTGCTGTGCGGCTCGTCTCCTCTTTCTTGAAAGGCCTCTTCTCATGAACTCCCGTGTCATCCAAAACATCGTGGCTGCCTCCGTCAGTGTGGCAGCCATCGCAAGCACTGCGCAAGCAGTCGAAGTGCTTGTGAGTGCAGACATCGCGGTCTCTACGACCTGGACTAAGAACAACACCTACAACCTGCAAGGCCAGCGCTACATCCTTCCTGGCGCGACGCTGACAATTCAGGCTGGCACTGTGATCGCCAGTGATGTAGGTGGTTCGCTCGCGGTGACCCGTGATGCGCGCATTGAGTGCGTTGGTACCAAGCAGGAGCCTGTCATCTTCACATCGAAGGCGGACATGGCGACCTGGACTGCCGGCGACCCAAAGTCCGGCACCTGGCGCGCGACGGCGAATGAGTGGGGCAACCTCACGATCATGGGCCGTGGTTACATCGGAAAGTACGGCGCTGGCGCCATTACGACCAACACCGCTGCCCCAAACGCTGGCAACTACGCCAACATGGAAGGACTGACCGCATCGGGAGTCGGCGATACGCGCACGTTTTACGGCGGCGGCAACGACCTCGACGACAGCGGCAGCTTTCAGTTCGTTTCGCTTCGCTACGGCGGCAAGGTGGTCGGCCTCGGGAATGAGCTCAACGGACTCTCGCTCGGAGGGATCGGCCGCGCGACAGTCATCGATCACATCGAGATCATGAACAATGTCGACGACGGGATCGAAATCTGGGGTGGCAATGTCGACCTCAAGTACTTCAGCATCTGGAATGTTGGCGATGACTCGCTCGACGTTGATCAAGGATGGCGCGGTCGTGCGCAGTTCGGACTGATCGTCCAGGGGTACTCGCTCCCTGGCACCGTCTCAGGGTCGGGCTTCTGTGATTCGATGGTTGAAATGGACGGCGCTGAGAAGTCGGACGCGCAGCCAGTCACCACCGCATCGATGTACAACCTGACACTCATCGGCCAGCCACTCGGCGGTCGTGCCGCGACGAAGTGGCGCGACAACGCGCGCGCGCAGTTCAACAACTGCATCTTCATGGATGCCGGCAAGGAAGTTGTCAAGAATGACAACACCGACGGCGAAGCCACCGGAGGCCAGACGGGCTACGGATACAACGGGACTCTCACCTGGGCGAACACTTGGACGACAAACTTCAATGTCTACTCCCCGGTGAATCCGTTCGCGAATCCTGCATCGGCCTACACCGCCCAGTCGGCGGGCAAGCTCATTCAGTACACCGACAGCGTGTTCTTCAACAATGTGAACGCAGCGGCCTACACCGAAGCGAATGCACGTGGCGTCTTCGCTGCGGGCAACAACAACGTGCAGGCTGCCGCTGGCATCTCTCCAATCGTGGGCCTCGTTCGCGGTCCGATGGTGACAGGAGGAACCGCTGGCCAGTTCGTGCAGCCGGTCATCAGCCTCGATCCGCGCGCAGCAAACGATGCAGCAACCAGCGTTGCTACCGCACCGAGCGATGGATTCTTTGAGCAGGCCAACTACCGCGGCGCATTCGCACCAAACGCGAATTGGCTCTGTGGATGGACTGCAGCTGATGCCTTCGGATTCAGCGTGTCGCCTCCAGGCGGATGCGGTGGGTCCTGCCCAGCGGATCAGAACGGCGACGGCATCGTCAATGGTGCAGATCTCTCGACCCTTCTCAGCAATTGGGGTGGCACGGGAGATACCGACATCAACGGCGACGGCGTCACTGGTGGAGCGGATCTCGCGGTCATCCTCAGCGGATGGGGAAACTGCATCTAAGTGATCGTTCGATCACCGTGATCTCTTGAGTTGTCTTTGTTCGGGCGTTTGGTGCTGGGGCCGTATCAGCACCAGACGCCCTTTCTTCTGAATCGCACAGATGAAGACCCCACGCAACCAATCACTCGCCGTCACCTGTGTGCTGCTCGTTCTCGCGTTGACACAGAGTTACTGCACGGCCACCCCACGCGCGCCTGAGGGTGAGGTGGCGATCGGTCGTCCACAAACGCTCGCGATCGCCTTCGAAGTCGCATCACGCATTCCGGCCAATCCTCATGCGCGTGATCGGGCGAGAATGCAAGGACTGGTCGTCGAAGCGTGCATCGAGCTTGGGATGCTCGATGCGGCCACGACGTACGCACGGTCGATCTCAGACTGGCGGCGAGGGGAGGCGTTGGCGCTCATCGCGCAGTGTCATGCAGCGTCGGGAACTCGCGCCCAGGCAGAGGCGCTTCTTGAGACTGCGCTGCTCGTTGCAGCTGGCGAGCGCGACTGGAGGCGCGAGCGCATCCGAGTCGCGATTGCGAAGGCCGAGCTCGCGCTCGGGAATGAGACACGTGCGCTCGAGTTGACCGGTGGCATGTCGCCAGCCGAGCTTGGAAGAATCGAGGTGGCGCGAACCGAGTTCGTCGACGCAGCAAAGTTTGACGAACGAGCTGAGCTGTTCGATCGCGCGATTGCGACGAAGAACTTCGATCTCGCACGGTCGGCAATCGACGGGTATCTGGTCATGCTGGGCCGAATCACGAATGATGATGCGCGCAGTACGCGCGCCAAATCGAGCATTGAGGCGGCGATCGTGGGGCTTCCCTTGGACTTGCAGGTGATCGATACGGTCCAACTCGCACGAGTGCTCTTTGCTCGGCAACAGAAAGACGCCGCTGAGGCGGCACTCGCCCACGCATGTGATCTTTTCGCAAAGACAACCTTTCTCGCCGAGGATCTCGCCCCACTCGGGGTCGTCATCGCGCGCGCGCACCTCGCGCTTGGCCATCGTGAAGCGGCCGAGGGTGAGCTGCGGCACTTGCGTGCACAGTGTGAGTCGCGCCAGCGGGAGATCGTTGATGTCCGGCGGGCACGATCGTTTCGTGACCTCGCAGAGGCATTTGAAGAAGTTGGTGATCACGCAAGTGCCATGCGCTGCTACGCCCAAGCACTCGACGCGGGATCCGTGAATCCAAACGCGCGCCCGCGTGCTGAAGATCTCTGTGCGACATGCGTCTCGATGGCGCGCGCTGGGGTTGCACCGACACCTGCACTTGTGCGTCGAATCGACTCGATTCGGACTTCATTGGTGGACCCCTGGTGAGACTGTGTTGGATGATCCCTCTGCTCTGTGGGATCCTGTGCCTCGACAAGAGCGCATCGGCACTGCAGGCAACCGCCGTCGGAACGATTCGCGGCGTGATCTACGACAAGGAGTTTGATACTCCTGTTGACAAGGTGACGATCGAGGCGCTGGGAACGAGGCCGCGAGTGCTCTCATCGGAGAATGGGTCGTATGTCATCCCGAATCTGCCCGCAGGCACCTACACGCTCGTCTTCAGCAAGGAGGGGTACATGCGCGAAGTAAAGGCGCGCGTACTCGTCACGGCGGGGCAATTGACTGATCTCGACATCAAACTCGGTGGCGAGTTCGAGGATATGGAGGAGTATGTCGTTCAAGATCTCGCTGTCGCGGTTGAGGTTGTGCCCGAACTCGCGCCGCTCGAATTGGCGCCACTTCCCGAGTTGAATCTTGAGATGCAGATGCGGCTTGAGAGTCCACAACTGCTGAACTCAGTCGGCGTCGAACTGATTTCACGGTCTGGAGCGTCGGATGCGGCGGCTGCACTCTTGCTCATTCCTGGTGCGACGCTTCAGAATGGCAAGTACGCAGTCATTAGAGGTCTTCCCGATCGCTATGTCAGCACATTGCTCGATGGCGTGCGCTTGCCGAGCGCTGATCCAGACAAGCGAGCTGTGAAGTTGGATCAGTTTCCCGCCTCGGTGATCAAGAGCATTGATGTCAGCAAGACCTTTACTCCAGACCAGCAGGGGGATTCGTCGGGTGGGGCTGTCAACATCATTCTGAAGGACCTACCCGAAGAAGGGTTCTTTCAATTCAAGTCACAGATTGGCTACAACTCGCAAGTCAAGGACGGCAGCTTTCTGACCTATCCAGGGGGCGGCCTTGATATGTGGGGGGGCAATGGTGCGCTCTCGACGCATCCAGAACTTGCCGGAGAGTCATGGCCCAACCCCACCGGAACACAGAACGGGGCGGCGCCGCTCATTTACAAGTGGTCGGCCTCGGCTGGTGACTCGTGGGAGATGGACGAGGGAGTCAAGATCGGCGCATTCGGCAATTTCTTCTATGACCAAGATGCCTCGTACTTCGACAACGGCGTCGAGAATTCAATGATTCAGCCCGGGCCAGGCACCGCGCTCGTTCCAGAACAGTTTCAGGGCAACGGCGGAGTGGGCGACAGTTTCAAGACGCAGATGCTTGATGTCACGCAGGGCACGCAGTCGGTGCAGTGGGGAGGCATGGCGATTCTTGGGCTCGAGACGGAACACCACAAGGTCGGTGCGAAGTTCCTCTACACGCAACTCTCAGAGAACCAGGCTGTGCTCGCGATCGATACGCGCGGCAAGGAGTACTACTTCCCGGGCTACGACCCGAGCGATCCAACCTCTGCTGGCAACGAGGTCGGCAATCTCGGCACCGCCCCGTACAACCGCCTTGAAACGCTCGACTACAGCCAGATGATGACTGAGTCGTACATCCTCAACGGAGAACACGCACTGGACATCGGTGGCATCGGCGAGGCCTACGACGATGAGACGAGTCTCGTCGGAGTTCCCGTGCTCGATTGGCGGCTGTCGTTGAGCAAGGCATCAGAAGATCAACCAGACCAGACGCAGTTTGGAGCGATTTGGACTGCTCCGAGCGAGATCGTGATTCCGTTTGTTCCACCGCTGGTGATTCCTGTTCCAAACGCATGGGCTCCATATCCGCCGAGTGAGAACGTGAATCTCGGATGGGTGCAGCACATCAACTACTACAACGAAGAGACCAGCACGCAGGGGGCGGTCAACGTCAAGATTCCATTTGTGCAGTGGAACGACCGCGAGGGGTATGTGAAGGGAGGAGTCTTTCTCGACCAAGTCTCGCGTTCGTACACGCAGTCAACATTCAGTAACTCTGGCGGGCCGATCGGACAGGACACGACCTACGAGGCGCCATTCAATCAGCCGTGGAGTGCGGTCTTTCCTGGCCAGGTGCATCCGATCTTTCCATCGACCTATGACATTTCGTACGACGGGACACAGGACATCAACGCCTATTACCTCATGGGTGATCTCCCAGTCAGCGACGAGGTCAATCTCATCACAGGTGTGCGTTTCGAAAACACGTCCATGACGACCACCGTGCTGCCCGATGTCGACGCGACATGGATCGACATCGCGCACAACAGCCAGACGCCGATCCTCTTCAATCCGCTTGACGCGCATCTGTACAACGCAGACATCGTCGACGACCGCATCTTGCCCATGATCGGGATCGACTGGCACATTCAGGATGACCTTGTCCTTCGCGGTGCAGTCGCGCAGACGCTGGCGCGCGCGAACTTCTATGAGCTCGTGCCGGTGCTGCAGTATGACTACCTCGGCGGCCCCATTTTCATCGGGAATCCAGGATTGCAGTTCAGTTCGCTCAACAACTACGACATTCGGCTCGATTGGACTCCGTATGAAAAGTGGATGATCTCAGCGTCCTGTTTCTATAAGCAGATTCAAGACCCCATCCAGTATGTGCAGCGATTCGCGGCCTTTGAGTACACGACGGCTGTCAACTATCCCGAGGCGTGGCTCGCGGGGCTCGAGTTCGAGACACGCATCACACTCGATCCGATCTTTGGCGAGGAATACAAGGGGTTCGCGCTGGGAGCGAATGCGACATTCATGAACTCCGCAGTCACGCTTTCAGACTACGACCAGGAGCAGTTTCGAATCTATGGCGCCGACCAAACAACGCAGCCGATGACGGCGACCCCCAACTATCTCGTCAACCTCAATGCAACGTTCGAGGATGAAGAGTGGGGCACGCAGTGTGGAATCTTCTACAACCTGCAAGGAGAGTCGCTCGTCAGTGGATCGAGCGCCTACACCACCGAGTTGACTCCGGCGATCTATCAACTCGCCTATGGCACGCTCAACTGCACGATCTCGCAAGAGCTCATTGAGGGTCTGCGGCTCTCGCTCGCGGCGAAGAATCTGCTGAACCCAGAGATCCAAACACAGTACAGAGCCCCCAACTCGTCGAGCGCGCTGCAGTCGTCGTACACCGCGGGCATCTCACTCTCGGTCGGTTTGACATATCAAGTCGAGTTCTAAGCAAGGATCACATGACACCCATGACATACATCACCACCATTGCCCTTTGCTGCGTGACCACGCTGTTTTCGTCGACCGGCTGCCGGGCTCCCAAGCCAGTCGCGCCGCCACCAGTCGCCCCAATTGCTGAGGTTCCGATTGAAGCACCGGTCGCTCCAGACCCGTCTCGGACACCAGACGCCTTCGCGTCAGAGGTGTTCGCCGAAGACCTTCTCGAACTGCAGCTCGGTGGGCTCGCTCAGTCGCGTGCGCACTCTGCCGAAGTGAAGGAGTACGCACGCCGCATGGTGGTCAACCACACGGCCATCGAAGTGATCATGACAGGCATTGCGACCAACGAGTCGATTGCGATTCCATCAGCCTTGAGCGCAGAGGATGCTGCAACCGTGGAGCGATTGAGTGGGTTGACGGGTGTCGCCTTTGACAAGGCGTACATGACGCTGATGGTTGAGCGCTACAGTCGCTTGCTCGCGCTGTTTCGATGGCAGTACGACAATTGCTCCAATGCCGCAGTGAAGACATTCGCCGTGCAGACGATGCCGATTGTCGCGGTGCACTCGCGCGTCGCTGACGAACTGAATGCCGAGGTGAACAAAGAAGAACTCGCGGCAGCTGAGGCTGCGCGCGAGGCTGCAATCGCCGCGGCAGAAGCGGCAAAGCTTGAAGCTGCGATGGCTGCAGCGCAAGCGCAGGCGGATGCGGCAGCAAAGTCGCAGCGTGGCTCACGGCGATCGCGTGCGCCAAAGGTCGTTCAAGC
>SYHM01000195.1 GCA_005799205.1 Planctomycetia bacterium
CGTCAGATATGCGCGCTCGACGCGCTGGGGCCACATGCGATTGATACAACTTGATTGATCGTCCGCCACGGAACCTCCTTGCGTGAGTGTCGCGCTGAGTTGCGCGCAAGGTAGTGCGTTCGAACAACTCGGTTGAAAATCACACGCATTTTCTCAATCGCGATGGCGCTGAGCACTTATCCACGAGATGCCCACCTGCTTGGCTCGGTCAGCGGAACGCCCCGCATGGACTACTTCTGCAGCCCTGCCTCAGGCAATCGATCGAGCGCAGAGCCAAACCGAGTGCTCGCGATCGTTCGAAGCATTGTGGTCGCGTCAACGATCGCCGGCTCAACTCCTTGCACCACAAACTGTTGCCTTCCACCTTCCCAGGTGACGGCACAGTCGGCGCAGAGGTCACCCTTGGGTGCACGCTTGGGCGAAAATCCTGGGGTGAACCACCCACCCTTTGATGCGATCTCGACAAGGCGCGCGCACTGGTCAGAAGTCAGCGCAACCTTCCACGAGGTCTTGAGAAGCAGTGCGTCCCTCCCAGCGCCATATCCGAACACTCCACCGTCCACCGTGAAGTACTCGTACCGAGCTGCATCGGGATGGCGCAACCAGATCACGAGCGAGACTCCACACGACCCATAGTCGTGCGGAGGATTTGGAAGCGTGTTGCAACTCGCGACCACCCAGAGCAGCGCGGTGAGCGCACTCGTACGAATGAGATTCACTGTGCCTTCACTGGAAACGAAAATGGCGGAGCCTTCGTGAACCCCTCGTACGGGTTCGGACCGAAGTCATAACGACGCGGAAGGTCGCGATCGGCTCCACGATCGGTCTCCCACGCGAGATTGCACATCGTTCGAACGAACTCAACGGCGCGCGGATCTGGAACTTCAGTCACCTTGCACCGGCGAGTGAACCACCAGTCGGTTCCGTCTCCATGAAAGAAGAGGATGTAAACGATCTCATCCTGAGTCGGCCGCACTGTTCCGGGCCAGAGATCGATGCTCGCCGTCGATGGGTCGAGCCACCCGAGCTTTGCTGCCAAAGTCCACACCTCGTCAATCTGACCTTGCGAGAGCCAACGGGTCACGGCGCTTCGCGTCGAAAAACTCAAACTGTCACCTGAATCGCTGTGCAAACTTCCATCGGCAAGCAAGGTGAGTTTTCCCTGCCGGGTATGCGCCTGCGGCAGGTCCTTCGCGCCACTCCCGGTGAGAATCGTGACATCGACCGAAAAGTCAGATGGGCACGTCGCCAGATCAATGCTCGTCGTGCGAATATCCGTGCACCCCGAGAGCGCACCGATCATCACCGCAAGTGTGATCGTTGTTCGAGTGATCGAGCGCGCCATGCGGCAAGAGTAACAGGTCATCGTGCGCGGTACGCTTGCGGCGACCATGCGTACAAGTGTGAAGTGGATCAATGCGTACCTCTCGACGCCTGCAACGGCTGATGAACAGGCAGAGGTTCTCACAGCGGCTGGATTCCCGTGCGAGTCATCGCACGAACTGCCAGGAGGTGACCGCACACAGGAGATTGAAACAACAAGCAATCGGGGTGATTGCCTCTGTCACATTGGACTTGCGCGAGAAATCGCCGCGGCGAGCGGCCGAACGCTTCAGATCCCCAAGGTCGACCTCGCGCACTCGAGCGAACCTGCCTCGAACGCGATTGCCGTGACCAACAGTGCGCCAGAGCGATGCGCTCGGTACACCGCGCGCGTCATTCGCGGAGTTCGAGTCGGACCGAGCCCCCCATGGCTTTCAGAGCGGCTGATTGCAATCGGTCAAATCCCTCGCAACAACGTCGTCGACTGCACAAACTTCGTCCTGTTCGAGTCGGGCCAGCCATCTCATGTCTTCGATTTGAAGCGCCTGCGCGGATCTGCGATTCATGTGCGCGATGCGAGGCAGGGCGAGCTGTTCCTACCACTTGGCGAGGGATCGAAGGCGATTGCTCTCGATGAGGGAACGCTCGTGATCGCCGATGCCGAACGACCTGTTGCGCTCGCTGGCGTCAAGGGGGGTGCTGAGAGTGCTGTCACGGACGCAACAACCGACATCGTGATCGAGGCGGCTGCGTTCGATCCAGTCGCGGTTCGACGGACGAGTCGGAGTACGCGCATCTCGAGCGATTCGAGTTATCGCTTTGAGCGTGGGGTCCATCCCGCAGAGGTCGACGCAGCCGCGGAGCGTCTCGCGGCGCTCATCATCGAGTGCGCGGGAGGCACGCTGCTCAGTGGGGCGGTCGCTGCTGGGCCTCCCGTTCCTTCGCCACAGCGAGTGGTGCTTCGAATCGAGCGATTGCGGGCGATCGCGGGCTACACGCAAGAGATCGGCGACGTCGAACATGTTCTGAGCGTGCTCGGGTTCGCTCCGCGGGTTTCAGCGACCGGCGACAAGATCGAGTGCACAGTCCCACCGCGCCGTATCGACATCACGCGCGAGATTGACCTCATCGAAGAGGTGGTGCGGCTCGCGGGTCTTGATCGAATTCCGCAGCGCGACTTCGTCTCGATCCGACCGGTGGGACGGCAGTTTGAACTCGAAGCTGTCCGCACCGCCAAGCAGTGCCTTGTGGGGCTCGGTTTCGTTGAGACCGTCTCACCGACCCTGATCAGCGAACGCGCAGCAGAACCCTTCGTGCCACCTGTCATCCAGACTCTGCGCGTTGCCGATGAGCGTGCAATGGGTGAGCCGGTGCTGCGGCCATCTCTGCTACCAAGTCTCATGCAATCACTCGCCCTCAACCGAGACCGCGGCGCCAGTGAGATCAAACTCTTCGAGCATGCAACCACATTCTGGCTCGATGGATCAACGCACCACGAGCGGCGCACGATTGCACTCGTCGCCGCAGGGCCTAAATCGTCTGATGAGCTCTATCGTTTCGTGCGGGGGTCCGTGGAGTCACTCGTCCGTCATGAGTGCGGTGTGCACGCGCACTGCGATGTGGCGCCAACGACTCACACCTCTCACTGTCGCTGCGCAGGGGCGGCGCTGCATCCATGTGGCACACTTGCAGTCGACGGCACTGTGATTGGAGTACTCGGACTGCTCACCCCGTCGGCGCGTGCAGCCTTCGGTATTGACGGCGAGGTTGCCGCGGCCGAGCTTGACTGGGAGACGCTCGCGCGCGGATACCCGCCGGTTCCCCGCGCGCAAGTGCTGACGTCGAGCCCACTGCTCGACCGAGACCTCTCGATCGTCGTCGGTGACGATGTGACTTGGAGTCAGATCGAAACAGCGGTGCGCGATGCGCAACTCCCCTTCCTTGAGAGTGTGCAGTTCGTGGGTAATTACAGAGGGAAGCAGCTGGGACCTGGCCGCCGCTCGACGACGCTGCGCCTGTGCTTTCGCGCGCAGGGTCGCACGCTTCGCCGTGAAGAGGTCGAACCAGAACTTGCGCGGCTCACATCCCTCTTTGCGACATTGATTCACGCGGAGCTTCGATCGTGACGAGGCCCCGGCTGCGTGAAATGACACTCGAGCAGTTTGGCGCAGCGCTTGCCGCCAAGCAACCAGTGCCTGGCGGTGGTGCCGCAGCAGCGTGCGTGCTCGCTCACTCGGCCGCGCTCGGGGCGATGGTGATCGCCTACACGCGCGGCAAGCCAAAGTTTGCTGCCCACGAGGATCGGCTCGCTCGGCTTGAGGCACTACTCACGACCGCTCGGAGTGAAGCTCTCGACCTCGGTGACCGCGACGCCGATGCCTATCAAGCACTGAACGCACTTTGGAA
>SYHM01000038.1 GCA_005799205.1 Planctomycetia bacterium
CATCATCAGCTGCCGCAGCAACGTTCACTGTCGATGACACACACTCGATGTCACTCTTTCGCGTCACGCACATGGGAGCAGGAAGGTTCTGGGGGCGGTTCAATGAGATCTCAGGAACTGCGCAGTACGCACCCGACTCAACGCTTGCGCTCGACATCACCATTGCCGTCAGCAGTGTCGACTGCGCGAACAAGAAGTTGGATGGTCACTTGAAGAGCCCTGACTTCTTTAACGCAGTCGAGTATCCAACGATGAAGTTCGTCAGCACAGGTGCGAAGTCGCTCGGTGCGGGTCGATTTGACGTCACCGGAAACCTCACCATTCACGGTGTCACCAAGCCGATAACCGTCCCGATCGAGTGTTCGCCAGTTGTTGTGATGGGCGGGGCAGCCCGCGCAGGATTCGAGACGACCTTTGAGATCAAGCGCAGTGACTTCGGCATGAACTATGGTGTCGAGCATGGCGCAGTCAGCGATGAGACACGGGTGATCGTGTCGCTCGAATGCGTCGACAAGTCGAAGGCACCAGCGAATCCATAGACGCCCGCTGTGTGAACGACCTGCTTGTGCACACTCTTTGGTTGCGCGCAACCCCAAACCGAGGGGTCGCATTCGACGGTTCGTGATCGAACGATGTTGGTGATCCCACGATGATTGAAAGCGCGATCGAATCGGTGTTGTTGCCCCTCGCCTGCGCGGTGGCGATTCTGCTGATGCCGCGCCTGCCGTGGAGTACCGAAAGCACTCAGCGCGAGGAGTCGTGGTCTGGCTCGCTCGCAGTCGCCTTACTGGTCATTCTCACACTGTTCATGCTCGAGGGGACAGGTTTCACGAGCCTCGCACAGCGGTGGTACTGGATCTCGGTGACGGCGTTCATCATCGGCGTCGGAGGATTGTTCGAGAGTGGGCGTCACGGCACGACGATCAACAGCGCAGCGATTGTTCTTGGAGTTCTCGTGCTGCGCATTCCAGCATTCGACTCTCTCACAGAGCGCGTGGCACTCGCATTGATCGCGCTACTCGGCGCTTCGATCATTCGGCCACTCATGCTGCGCGATCCAGTACGAACCCCCAGTGCGATTGCCGTTTCGTGCGCGAGTCTTTCTGTTGTCATGCTCGCTGCTGGAAGCTTGAAGTTCGCGCTTGTCGCTGCAGCTCTCGCCGCACTCTGCACCGCCGCAGCACTCCTGGCATGCGTGAGCCGTACGTTTTCGGCGGGCAGGTCGCTTGCGATCGGCGCCGTCACGGTCTCACTCACGCTCGCGCTTTGTGGCTACGGATATCACTCAGAGAGCGGCGTTGCGCCGTCGAACTTTGCAGCGCTCTGGATCGCGCCGTTTCTCTTGGCGATTCCGCTTGCGGGCCGAAGTGCACGATGGGCAACTGTCACCCTCACACTCATCACGCTGCTGTGCGCAGGCGCAGCGGCGCGAGCGCTTTATGCGATCGAGCAGGCGGAGGCACTCGATCAAGACTCATCCTCTTACACTTCGAACACAGAGGGACAATCCAATGAGTCATGAGTACTTCCCATCGATTGCGCCACTGAGCTGGAATCCCGCGCCGAGCAGTGAGAGCGCATCGCATCGCCATCCGCGGTTTCGTTTCTACGACGCAAGTGAGAAGGTCGAAGGGAAGTCCATGCACGATCACTTGCGCTTCGCAGCGTGCTACTGGCACACGATGCGCAATGGACTCAGCGACCCATTCGGCGCCGCGACGGCACGGACTCCGTGGGATGACCAGAGCGATTCGATCCCAAATGCAAAGCGCCGCGCAGAAGCGTTCTTCGAGTTTCTTACGAAGTGTCAGATCACTCGGTGGTGCTTTCACGATCGCGATCTTGCTCCAGAAGGCGAGACGATCGCGCACTCAGAGCGGAATCTCGATGAACTCGTTGATCATGTTGCGGCGCTGCAGAAAGCCACCAATCGACGACTCTTGTGGGGCACCGCCAATCTGTTTTCTCACCCACGCTATGTGCACGGAGCAGCCACGAGTCCGTCGGTCGATGTCTTTCTGAGCGCAGCAGCGCAGGTTCGAAAAGCAATTGAGGTGACGCACGCGCTCGGTGGAGAGGGATATGTGCTGTGGGGGGGTCGCGAGGGATATGACACGCTGCTAAACACCGATCTCGCGCGCGAACGCGAGCAGTTGGCACGGTTTCTGCACCTTGCATCTGACTACGCGCAATCGATTGGGTTTCGCGGAGTTCTGCTGATCGAACCAAAGCCACACGAACCAACGACTCATCAGTACGACAGCGACAGCGAAGCAACGCTCAATTTTCTGCGAGAGTTCGGGCTGTTTGGAAAGTTCCAACTCAATCTCGAAACGAACCACGCAACGCTCGCGGGCCATTCCATGGAACACGAACTGACGGTTGCGCGCGCGGCGGGGGCGCTCGGGTCGATCGATGCGAACATGGGAACGGTCGGACTGGGGTGGGACACTGATCGCTTTCCAACCGATGTCGCCCTCACAACACAGATCATGCTCGCAGTGCTCACGATGGGAGGACTCTCGCACGGCGGATTGAACTTCGATGCGAAGCGCCGCCGCGCGAGCTTTGAGCCAGTCGATCTCTTTCATTCACACGCGGCAGGCATGGACGCCTTCGCGCTCGGGCTCAAGGCCGCTGCGCGGATTCGCGCAGACGGTCGAGTGCAGGAGTTTGTTCGCGAGCGATACGCCTCGTGGGACGCGCCACTGGGCAGGAAGATTCGAGCTGGGGAACTCACGCTCGCGCAGTGCGCCCAAGAAGCGGCGAACTCGGGGACCGTAGTTGCCGCATCAGGCCGACAGGAACTACTCGAGTCGATCGTGAATGAGCTGCTCTTCGGCGCCTAGGGGGCGTGCACCGGCGCGACGTACCGGTACTCGCCGTTGTTTTCACTCGCGATCTGTCGCAGCGTCGCCTCGCCGCCCTGGTCATGAAAGCCAATCGTGTTGATCTCTACAGCATGGGATGCGTTGAACTTCGAGATCGCCGCGAAGGTCTCATCGGGCACGAAGTTGCCGTCCGTGAGCAGATAGATCGCATCTGGGTTGAGTGTCGAAAGTGCGATTCGCATCGCGCCCGCTGGATCGGTGCCTCCACGCGCCGAGTCCCCGACGCTCTCAACATCCGCCCATTGAAAATAGTGCGCTTTGTTTGCAGCTGTCGCAGCAACCATTGCGGGCGACGGCATCGGCAACTCAAGATCATCAAAGAAGATGATGTAGAACGCATGATCGGTCGGCAGTCTGGTGACACTCCTCTTGAGTTCGAGGAGGACATGATCCAGTTTGGGATGGTTTTGGGCACTGAACATGCTGCCTGAGAAATCGAGGATGTACACGACACGCTTCGCTGCAGTCTCGACTCCCATGAACGAGGTTCCGGAGCCACCAGTCGCGCCCGGTCTTCCTCCCTTGCCCTTGCCGCCAGGAGAAACCAACACTGGGGCGACAGGTGGCGCCTTCACTGGAGGTTCCTCGGGTGGAGTGAATCCAATTCGAGGCAGCACGCGCATCGTCTCGTCTGCATCGTTTCCACTGGCGATCGGCGCGGCCTGATTCATGTCGGTGTTGGCATCTCCCAGTGGCTTGTCGTCTGGATCGGGTGACGCAAGACCCGTATCAAATCCAGTCGCAGCCGCGCCAGGGCCGCTTCCAGCGCCGTCCGCTCCTCCAGGAGTTCCACCCCCTCCGACAACCTTTGCGCGGCGGTCTGGCGCGGGTGCTTCAGTGAGCGCATCGTCAACCGATGACCACCATGCAAAGAAGAGCACGAGTGCGCAAAGCAACGCAACCGATGGCAGCGCCTTGGTCCGATACGAACGCGGACACGAGCCAGAGGGGCTGATCGCCGGGTCAAGTGAGAGTGGGGAAGTGGTCATCGGCTAGTATTTCGGCGGTTCCGCGCGTATCTATACGGTGGTGGGTTCATTCGTGATTCTCACGAACAGTGAAATACCGACTCGGAGGTTCGTTGCGTCGCACATTACTCTCGAAGTTGCAATGTCCTCACTGCTGGAACAAGTTTCCCGTTGAGGATGTCCTGTGGATCGCTACCCATCCTGATCTGCGGGGCGATCCAGTGCTTTCCCCCGATGATCCGATTCGGTTTCTGCCTTCTCGGTTTACAACGTCGGGCGCTGCGCTCGACGCACGCGGTTCGACATGCCAGAGTCTCGCATGCCCGCGTTGCCATCTTGGAATTGCTCCAGTACTGCTCGAACACCACGGGCGCATCCTCTCAATCGTTGGCACACCGAGCAGTGGCAAGAGTTATTTTCTGACGTCGTGCGTCTGGCAACTCAGGCAGCGACTTGGAGAGGCGTTTGCGCTCGCGTTTTCGGATGCCGATCCAGTGTCAAATCGAGTGTTGGCATCGAACGAGCAGCAGCTCTTCTTACAAGACGATCCAGAGAAACTTGTCTTCCTCGAGAAGACACAACTCGAGGGATCGGCCTATGACAGCGTGCAACTCGAACCCGGGCAGGCGACCAATCTTCCGCAGCCCTATCTCTTCACAATTCGTCCAACCTCTCAACATGTCAATGCGCGAGGAGCAGCGCGTTTGACGGAGGTCCTCTGTTTGTATGACAACGCGGGCGAGCACTTTCTGCCTGGAGCTGAGAATCCACTCTCTCCAACAACCCAGCACCTTGCTCGATCGAAAAATCTCATGTTTGTGTTCGACCCAACACAGGACGCACGCTTTCGCGCCCGACTTCGAGGAGTGAGCACAGATCCGCAACTCGGTCAATCAGCGCGTGCGTTTCGGCAGGACATCGTCCTGCTCGAGATGGCGTCGCGCGTGCGATTGCACGCTGGTACTCCCGCGGATGAGAAGCTTCGTCAACCGCTCACAATCGTGGTGACGAAGAGCGACATCTGGAAGAGCCTTCTGCCAAACGAGGACATCTGTACCGACCCATACCTCATTGATCAACGTGAAGAGGGCGGATTCATCGGCGTGGTCGACAAGTCGCGGGTGGAACGGGTCAGCGACCAACTCGAGGCACTCTTGGCGGGCATTGTTCCAGAGTTCGTATCGGCCGTGCGCGATACTGCGCTCAGGGTGTTGTATGTGCCAGTCAGCGCGACTGGGGTTTCGCCTGAGATCGAACGATCGAGCGGGATGTTGAAGGTGCGAGCATCGCAGATCAATCCGTGGTGGGTCACCGTTCCGTTCATCTACGAGTTTTCACGGTGGGGAAAGGTCGTCGGATCATCGCGCGATGCAGGCGCGATCACCGCTGAGACACACGCGACCGATGGCGCTTGAATTGTTTTACACATCTGCGCCGCGCGGGCTGAAGCCGCAGACGAGCGGATTCTGCACCGTGGGCATGACCCGCGGATTTCCAGCACCATTCATCTCTCGGCTCGAGGCGCTTTCGGGGTACCGACCTCCGCGCGAGGACGCGACCATCGCTGACTCGCCGCTCGCTTGGTCGCACTGGGTCATCGACGCGGCAGGAGTCGAGCGTCATGTCTTGTCCGTTGTCGGCGCCGCCCCTCCCGACCACACGCTTCGCAACAACAAGTTTGCACACCACCTCTTGCTTCGTGAGGATGAGCTCTCTGAAGCGGGTCCCGCATGGGTGCTCGCGCAGCCCGGCACGATGATGAACACCTGGATCGGAGAGCCCAGGCTGATTGAACGTGAGCGGACACTCGCTTCTCCAGCGCGATCCGCTGATGCGCGGTGCGCGACATGGGAGTCAGTCTGCGGTGATGCGGGTTGGGCTGGAGTCATCGCGAATGTTGTGATGATTGACCCATCGAAGTCATGTTCGATCGTCTATCCCGCTGGAGCACCAGTACTCAAACTTGTCGACGAAGCTCTCTCATTGCTGCCGTCACATTGGCGATGGCGCGTGACATTCACGACGTACTTCATGCAGCCAATGGCAGGAGCGCGCTGTGCGTGGAAGTTCTGTCTCGATGGCACCGAGGCCGCCGCAGCGGCACGTGCGAGCACTGGGACGCTCGTCGATTTGTGCGCGCGCCATCCATGCACACAAACTGGCACATTCATTGACCGCGCGCGTCGAGGAGATTCGCCGCAGTCATCAGCAGATGGCTCTGCTGAGAGCGGTCACAGCGATTCGCTTAGGACCGGATCGGCGAGCCGGCATCACGCATCGCGCGGCAAGACCGGTTCGAAAGGCAAGTCAGAGGCCGATGGGCAGCTTCGCGCGCAAGCGCCTAGCGCGCGAACGCGCGAAGAGCCTCAAGTGCAGTTTGGCATCGAATACGTCGAAGATCGCCAAGCGAGAGTGCGCACGGTTGTCTGGAGTGTCGCAGTCGCAGCTGGAATCGCGCTCGTGTTGATCGTTGGGGCATCCATGTACTGGCGCTCGATGCAATCGAACCCTGCTGTGCCAACGATGCCACTCGCCCCATCGGCACCTGCCTCTCCAGTTTCGGTCACGCCTGGTGCGATTGAAGTCACGCCACCCATTCTTCAAGCGGCGTCAGCGCGAGTGATCGTGAGTGAGCCGACCGCGCCCTCGCAGCCTGCGCTCGATCCACCTCGATCGCCAAGTGACTCGTCATCCACGGGGTCGGCGGCGGGTTCCGTGGCGGACACTGCAACGGTGGTCGCTGAGGCTGCCGCTCTCTCGGTCGTTGCTGTGAATGCGGGGGCAAGTGCCTCTGAGATGCCTTCCCGCGCGAGCGAGTGGACGGTGCTCGACCTTCCCAGTCCGAACAAACAGAACGACGAGTCTTGGATCGGTAAGGGAGCACTACGCATCGACACTGGTTCGAGCGATGTCACCATCGCCTCGATTGCGTGGAAGGCAACACCAGACAAGCTCGTCGATGGGTTCGAGTTTCCGGATCGAAGTTCGTTTGCGCGTCGGGATCAGGGAGGCGTCCTTCGAACGATCGCCACGATTTCGACCGAAGGCAGCCAGCCAGAGTTTCGGTGGTGCGCGGATGGTGAATTGGTGCGAACCCATCCGAAACTGCTCGCAGAGTCGACCGCGGCACTCGCGCAGGTACCAATCGTGGCAACGCTCTCCGATGGAGCGGTGCGTTGGTGTTCATGGGACAAGCTCGCCACGAAGATCGTGGGCCCCCATGCAATCGACACATTGCTCGCCGTCTCGACCGCGCCATGGCAGGTCGCTGTAGATGGGGGGGCATGGTCGACGTGGGGCGATGCTGCCAACGCGAGGCATTCGATTGCGGTGACCGTCGCGACACAGCGCGGCGTTGTCGAGGTTGGCACACTCTCACTCCAGCGAAAGGGTTCGAAGTGTTCGGCGTTCTTCGAGTTGAATGCGGCGCACACTCCAGAATTGCTTCGGTCAGCCGTC
>SYHM01000196.1 GCA_005799205.1 Planctomycetia bacterium
GAAGAGCGACTCGGAACCGTGGCGCAGTTCATGCAGCGATGCCCGACCGCACGGATTCTCATCATTGCGCTGCATCCGACCGGATCGACGGAACTTGAACCGAAGTCGGTCAAGGGGGCGGACATCGTCGTCCACACACACGCCCCGATCGAGTGAGAGACTGGCCTAGCGGCCAACAAGCTTGTTGAGCGCCTCGCGCGTTTCAGCGACCGCGAAGAGCTTTTCGATCTTCATCATTGCAAGCAACGCGCGCAGATCTTTGTTGGCTCCGTACAGAATTGGCTTGGCTCCAAGCGCTGCTGCACCATTGCGACAATTGATGCACGTGCCGATCCCCATGCTGCTCATGAACTGCACGCTCGAGAGATCGAGCACCATGTATTTCAAAGCCTTCCCAAATGACTTCAGGTGTGGATCGATATCCCCGCTCATGATCGGCGCTTCCCGCTGCCCGATGTTCGGACCTGCGGGACGCACAATCAGCACAGAGCCATCCCAGATCATCTCAACAGTGGCGGTCTTCTTTGTGGTTGGTTCGTGCGATGTACTCATGGGATGAAGATTAGAAGTCTAGCGGCGAAAGTCTAACGATTTGAACTCGCGCGAGCGATCCACCCGGGTGACACAAGTGCACACAACGATCCTCCGCGGAGGGATCGATCGAGTTCGATGACGGCAACCGCGCCCTTGTCCATCACGATCGATCCGGGGTCGGCCCCGATGGCCCGCGCAATGAATTCACTTAGAAATGGTTCGTGCCCGACCAGTCCGATTGAATCCTCGTTGCACTCGTGGAGGGTGTCCGCCAGCGACTCCGCCGCGCCGAGCGCATCGCACTCAAGTGCACCGCAACGCGTCGCCGCGGGCCACGCTGCCGACTCCTGCAAGATTCGCGCGGTCTCCCACGCGCGGACATATCCGCTCGCGAGCACGACCTGTGGTGGGTCAAAGAGTTTCTTCAGCCGCTTTGCGAGCCGCTGAAACTTTGCCTCGCCTCCCGCGGTGAGCGGCCGGAGCGCATCGCTTGACAGCGTGTGAATGTCGCGGTCGGCGGCCTTTGCATGTCGAACGATGAAGAGCCTCATTGGACTCTACGGTACCGTCCGCGCCGTGGCTCGCACACTGATCATCAACGCGCGACTTGTGACCATGCGCTCAGGCGGAACGAGTGCACATCTCCCCCGCCGCGGCGCTGAGATGCGTGACCTTGGAGTCGTCGCACATGGCTACGTACACATCGAGGGATCGCGCATCGTCGATGTCGCCGCGGGCGAACCGTCGCGAGCGCAGCGAGCGGGGGCTGAGATCGTCGATGCTCGCGGGTGTGTGGTGCTTCCAGGATTCGTCGACTGCCATACGCATGCGTGCTGGGCTGGCGAGCGCTGGGACGAGTGGGAACAGAAACTTGCGGGAGCGTCCTACCTCGAGTTGCTATCCGCTGGCGGCGGAATCCTCTCGACCGTGCGCGCTGTGCGCGCCGCGACCGAGGCATCACTCGCAGCTGGGCTTGATGCACGAACCCGCCAAATGGCCGCGTACGGCACAACCACGGTCGAAGTGAAATCGGGGTACGGACTCGATTTCGAGAACGAAGTCAAGATGCTTGCCGCGATTCATGCCACGGCGGCGGAATCGCCACTGCGATTGATTCCCACCTTTCTCGCCGCGCACGCGATCGATCCAGAGTGCTCTGCTTTCGTGGAGAGAACGATCGACGACACGATTCCGGCCGTGCTGCGCAAGTTCCATGGACTCACCGTCGACGCATACTGCGAGAACGGCTCGTGGTCGGTGCGTGAGTGCGAGCGCTGCTTTGTGCGCGCGATCGAGTACGGCAGCGCGATTCGAGTGCACACCGATCAGTTCACATCGCTGGGGATGATCCCTGTGGCGCTCGGTCTTGCTGCTCGAAGCGTGGACCATCTCGAGGCGGCGACAGACCACGACCTCGACTTGGTTGCAAAGAGTTCAACCATCGCGGTCGGGCTGCCCGCAACGGCATTTTGCCTGTCGACACCGATGCTTCGTGCGCGACGATTCATCGATGCTGGAGGGGCGCTCGCGCTTGCAACCAATGCGAATCCCGGGAGCGCTCCGGTTCGAAGTATGCCCATCGTGATCTCACTGGCCGTGAGAGAAATGGGCTTGACGCCCGCAGAGGCGCTGACGACGGTCACCATGAACGCCGCGTGCGTACTCGGCATCGCACCCGAGTGTGGCTCGATCGAGAGTGGTAAGTCGGCGGACCTTGTGCTGTGGCCGTTTGACGATGAACGCGCACTTGGATACGAACTGTCAGGAGCTCTCCCCACGCGCGTCTGGGCGCGCGGCGTCGAATTGCCCTTCGACACTCTTCGCGCGCGATAGCCTCAAACTCATGCTGTCGAAACGAGACACCCAACTTGCGACTGCTGCGGCTGAGTGCGTGTCACGAACGCACGAGGCCCTCGCGGAGTACCTGCGCGAAGGGCAAACGCTCGCGGAAGTCGACGCCTTTGTCGCGCGCACACTTACGCGCCTCAACTGCACTTCGTGTTTTCTGGGATACAAAGTGCGAGGGCATCCTCCCTTTCCGAGCCATTCGTGCCTTTCGCTCAATGCGTGCGTCGTGCACGGAACGCATGACATGCATTCGGAACCTCTGAAAGAAGGAGATCTATTCTCGATCGACATTGGCGTGCGCCATCAAGGATGGATTGGCGATGCCGCGTGGACCTACCTCATCAAGACTGGAGATGACACCGCGCGCGCACTGATGCGCAGTGGCCGCGAGAGTTTGCGCGTTGGGATCGACGCCATGCAACCTGGACGCCCGCTCATCGATTGGGCGCGCGCCGTGCAACAGTGCGTTGAAAAGCAACATGGCTTCTTTCTTGTGCGAGGGCTTGGAGGACATGGCTACGGTCGAACGCTCCACGCGCCGCCATTCGTGTCGAATGTGGTTCCTTCGTACCCAGGTGAGTGGCAAGAGGCATGGAAGCTCTTCCAACCCGGCATGCTGATCGCGGTTGAACCCATGATTGCGGTGTCGACGACTGAGATCGTTTCGAGTGGGACGGCGTGGCCAATCTTCACAGCTGACGCCTCGCGCAGCGTGCACTACGAGGCAGACGTGTTGATCACCCCGGAAGGTCCAGTGAACTTGACCCACGCGCTTTTCGCTCTGCCCGAGACGGTGGGATAGGCTCGAACCATGCCCACACCACCCGTGGCCTTGTTGCTCGAGTCGATCCACCCTGCTGCAGATGCGATCCTCGTCGCGGCAGGCTTTCGGATAGACCGAACGAGCGGGTCACTCTCGGGACCTGCGCTCGATCAGGCACTCGAACGGGCGACCGTGGTCGGGATTCGCTCGAAAAGTGCGTTGCGGGCTTCGCACTTCACGCGGCATCGACAGCTCGTCGCGGTCGGCTGCTTCTGCATCGGAACGAATCAGGTTGACCTCACCGCTGCACAGCACGCAGGATGCGCCGTCTTCAACTCGCCCTTCTCGAATACGCGGAGCGTCGCCGAGATGACGGTGGCGGAGGCGGTCTGCCTGTGCCGACGACTCTTCGAAAAGTCGACTCAGTTGCACGCGGGTCAGTGGGACAAGAGCGCAAACCACTCCCACGAGATTCGCGGTCGCACACTCGGGATCATCGGATACGGCCACATCGGTTCGCAAGTCAGCGTGCTCGCCGAAGCACTCGGCATGCGCGTGATCTTTCATGATGTCGTACGAAAGCTTCCACTGGGGAACGCGCAGTCGCGCCCTACCCTTGACTCGCTTCTGCGCGAGGCGGATTGCGTCACGCTCCATGTGCCAGAGACACCCACGACGATCGGGATGATTGGAGCGAAGCAGCTTGCGCTGATGAAACCAGGGGCCACACTCATCAACAATGCACGCGGCTCGGTGGTCGACATCGACGCGCTCGCTGCTGCGCTGCGCGCGGGGCGCCTCGCGGGTGCGGCGCTCGACGTGTTTCCGATCGAACCAGACTCAGGAGGTGACGAGTTTGCCTCGCCGCTGCGCGAGTGCCCCACCGCGATCCTGACGCCTCACATTGGTGGATCGACGCTCGAGGCTCAGGAACTCATTGCGCAAGAAGTTGCCGAGAAACTGGTTCACTTCTGGCAGCACGGGTCGACCGAGACCTGCGTGAATCTTCCACAGGTCGATTTGCCGGTGCTGCGCGAAGGCCAACTGCGCATCCTTCACGTCCATCACAATGTGCCCGGGGTGCTCGGTGCGATGCACACCCTGCTTGCGCAGGCGCGCATCAACATCAACGCCGAGTACCTGCAATCGAACCCGACGACGAGCTATGTCATCCTCGACGTCGAACAGTTCGAGGATCGACAGCTGCTCGACGGGATCGCTTCCATGCCCGCGACAATTCGCATGCGCACAACATCGCATGCTGGTGCAGTGATCGAGTCCGACACACGAGTCGAACTCTCTTAGGATGCGCCAATGCAAACCAGTCTGATTCTGTGCGTTGTTGCCACGTGCACGGCACACGCAACTCCTCCAGCAACCCAAATGAACCCGGTGACTGATGTTGTGCATGGAGAGAAGATCACCGACGAGTATCGGTGGCTTGAGGCGCTCGAATCCGAGTCACCAGAAGTCCGAGAGTGGACGACGCTGCAGAACGATCGAACTCAAGCGTTGCTCGACGCGCTCCCCTGCCACGCGCGACTCGAACAGCAGCTCAAGCCGTTGATGTCGATCGGCTCAGTTGGGATGCCTCGGCGAGAAGGTGGACGTGCATTCTGGACACAGCGCGCTGGCGGAGAGAATCAACCCGTCTTGTACGAGGCAGCGGATCCTGCGCTGACGACGCGCGGCGAGAGTGCACCCGTTGGACCCTCGCGCGAAGCAAAGCGTGAACTTCTCAATGTCAATGCGCTCGACGCCAAGGGGCTCACAAGCCTCGACTGGTGGGACCCTTCACACGATGGCAAGACCCTTGCGTTTGGACTGTCGAAGTCTGGCAGTGAGATGAGTGTGCTGCATCTCCTCGATGTCGAGACGGGGTCGTGGCTTAGCGACGAGATCGTCGGAAAGATCGGATTCGCGGGTTGGTCCCCGACTGGGCGCGCGTTTCTCTACACACGACTCGCCGATGCGGCGAATCCGTACTCGCGCGAGATCTGCTGGCATGTCGTGGGACGTCACGCGCGTCACGATGCAGTCCTCTTTCGCCAGAGCGAACCGAGCAAGGTTCCGGGAGCGGCGCTTTCACGCGATGCGCGTTGGCTTCTGATCACACAGTCCCGCGGATGGCAGGCGAGCGATCTTTTTGTGGGAGACCTCGCCTCATGGCTCGATCAGGGGATGCCTGCAGATGGCCCATCCCTGCTCCCAATCGCTGAGGGGCTCGATGGCCAGTTCGAACCGAGCGCGATCGTTGGTGACACGCTGTATATGCGTTCAACTTTTGAGACTCCTCGCGGAGCGCTGCACGCAGTCGACCTGCACGATCCAGTGCGATCGAGATGGAAACTCATCATCCCAACTCGCGAGAAGGATGTCCTTGAATCGGTGAGTTACGCAGGTGGCGTGCTCGTTGCGAGCTTTGTGCGCGACGTCACGTCCCACGTTGAGCGATTTTCTCCAATGGGTGAACATCTTGGCGACATCGCGCTGCCTGGACTGGGAGGCGCGTCGATTGGCAGCGACGAGCGGCGCACCGACGGGTTCTTCAGTTACACGAGCTTCAACGAACCCCGCTCGATCTACACCGTCGACTTTCGCACAGGGGCGGCTGCACTTTGGGCTCGGCCTGACGTGCCGGTCGATCCGGCACACGTGCAAGTCCAGCAGGTTTTCGTTGCCAGCAAGGATGGAACGAAGATTCCAATGTTCATTGTGCACAAGAAGGGAATTGTTCCAACTGGTTCGCTGCCAACACTGCTCTACGGGTACGGAGGCTTCAACGTCAACCTCGAACCAGCATTCGATCCGACGCTCTTTCCTTGGATAGACGCTGGAGGTGTCTATGCGGTTGCGAACCTGCGTGGAGGCGGCGAGTACGGCGAGGCGTGGCACCGAAGCGGCATGCTCGACAAGAAACAGAATGTCTTCGATGATTTCTACGCCTGCGCGCAGTGGCTGACTGCACAGCGATACACCGATGCCGCGCACCTTGCGATCAAGGGTGGATCGAACGGAGGCCTTCTGACCGGAGTCGCGTTGACTCAGCGGCCTGAGCTCTTCTGTGCTGCCATCAGTGCAGTGCCACTGCTTGACATGGTCCGGTTTCAGCACTTCCTCATGGCGAAGTTCTGGGTCCCTGAGTATGGATCAAGTGAGAATGCCGCGCAGTTTCAGTGGATTCACGCCTATAGCCCCTATCACCACATTCGTGCGGGCACGAAGTACCCAGCGGTCCTGTTCACTGCTGGTGAAAATGACTCGCGTGTGCATCCACTGCATGCGCGCAAGATGACCGCGCGCATGCAAGCGCTCGCGGCGAACGATGATGCAGTCGATCCCATCTTGCTGTGGGTCGATCGTGACGCTGGGCACGGACAAGGAAAGCCGCTCGCCAATCGCATCGCCGAGCAGGCCGATCAATGGTCGTTTCTGATGTGGCAGACTGGGCTCTGCGAGCGCTAAGGAGTGCAGTCGGGGCTCATACACGAGCCACGATCTCGAGTTTCGCGTACTCGAGGACGACCGTTCGAACACCCGCGGTGCGAAATCGCACCGTCACACTCGTCATACTTCCACGCGGCAGCACCTCTTCGATCCGGCCGATTCCGAAGAGCCCGTGGCGCACCGTCGTACCGACCGTCATCCCGCGCGCTGCGGGCGAGTGTTCGAGGCGACTCCCACGCGACGAGCTCTCGTCTGACGACTCCCACCCACTGCGGGCCTGATCGATGATTTCGAGCCGGTCACTTGGCAGCTCACGCAAGAACCCGCTTGGGATGGTCGACATGCGCACACCATGCGTCGCGCGCGACGCGCACGATGTCACGATGAGGGAGCGCTGCGCGCGAGTCATACCCACGAAGAAGAGGCGCCGTTCCTCCTCAATGCCATCGGGTGACGCGAGACTTCGCGCGTGAGGCAACAATCCTTCTTCGAGCCCGACGATCGCAACGGTGTGAAACTCGAGTCCCTTCGCGGCGTGGAGCGACATGAGTGTGACGACCCCAAGGTGTGGATCGATTGCATCCGAATCGGACGCAAGTGCGATCGACTGCAAGAACTCGCGAAGCGCGTCACCAAGGGTGGGGTGCGGTGCGCCTGGTTCGCGCGGCATCGGCACAAACGCCCCCGCGGCGTTTGCTACTTCCTGCACGTTTGCTCTGCGATCGAGCGCCTCCTGCTCGTCGTCGGCTGACTCCGCTGCGGCACGTTCGAGCCCAGCCTCACCGATCAATCGTGCAACAAACGGACCTAGGTTTTCAGCCGGCTTGACTGACAGTTCGCTTCGAAAGCGGGCTAGGAGGAGTAGAAAGCCGTCGATGCTTCGCGCGGCTCGCTCTGTGATTCCAGCGTCGCGAGCGCGCGCAAGCGCCTCGCCGAGCGAAAGCCCTCGTAGCACCGCAACGTTTTCGACCTTCGCGAGCGAGGTCGCGCCGATGCCACGGGGTGGCACATTCACAATGCGCCGCAGCGACGTGTCATCCACTGAGTTGACCAATGCCCTCAGATAGGAGAGCGTGTCACGCACCTCGCGCCGCTCGTAGAACGCAGTGCCTCGTGCAATGATGTACGGGATCGACCTTCGACGAAGGGCATCCTCGACGGTACGGCTGAGGGCGTTCATTCGGTAGAGCACCGCCATGTCCTTCCATTGAACCCCTTCGTGATGTGCGGCAGCGAGCGCGTCCGCGACGAAGTTCGCTTCGGCGACTTCCTCGCTACATCGCGCCACGCGCACAGGGCGACCTTCTCCAAGCGCAGTAAAGAGGTCTTTATGGCGCCTATTGGTGTTGTGACGAATGAGTTGATCGGCAAGCGCGACGATGTGGCCTGTTGATCGAAAATTCTCGCCAAGCGCGATCACGCGCGCGCCGGGATAGTGCGTCTCAAACTCGAGAATGTTCGAAAGGTCCGCCCCCCTCCACGCATAGATGGATTGATCGGGGTCGCCAACCACACAGATCGCTCGGTGCGCCCGCGCGATCGAATGCGCGACCGTGAACTGTGCTTGGTTCGTGTCTTGATACTCGTCCACGAGCACTTCTCGGTAGCGGTCTTGGAGTTCCTCGAGCAGCGTCACATCGTCGCGCAGCATCCGGGCCGTTCGCATCAAAAGGTCGTCAAAATCGAGCGCGTTCTCTCTCACGAGTGTCTTTTGGTAGAGCGTGTAAACCCGTGCGATCGTGCGCTCTCGAAAATCGCCCGCGCAGTCCGACACTTCCTTCGCACACTTCAATCGGTTCTTTGCCGCTGAAATCTCACTCGCAATGGCTGC
>SYHM01000197.1 GCA_005799205.1 Planctomycetia bacterium
TCTCATTGCTCTTTCGTCAAGGAGAAGATGACGGAAGCACCCGCGCGCGCTCGAGCGGTGGCACCAATACGAAACGATCCCTCAGTGAACTGCTCGCCCACCCGACCCAAAAGGGAAAGGATGGCAAGCGCACTGGTGTGCATCCAAAGCCCCAGGGGGGCAATCCAAAGAGCTCTAGCGCGCGACCCAAGAGTCCGCCGCCCTTCTCGAACTGAGCTCAATCAACTCGCAATCGCGACTGCCCGCTTTGGTGCCGTTGCGCTATAGAACGGCAGCGGCTCGACGCGCGCGGTCACGATGGTGCCGCGGAGGTCGATTTCGACTTGGGTGTGGAGTTGAGCGAACTCTGCCTCGACAAATCCCATCGCAATCGGTCGGTCGAGGGTCGGTGAGAGGCATCCGCTTGTGACCCGCCCAATCACCCGCGAACCCGATCGGATCTCCATTCCTTGGCGAGCGCTCCGGCGTCCCTCAAGGCCGAGCCCAACGAGCTTTGTCGCCGGGCCAACCTTCGCGATCGCTTCGAGGGCTGTCTGACCGATGAAGCGACCGATGCGCTCGTCGTCGGCGCCCTTGTCGAGTTTGACGGCGAAACCGAGCCCTGCGCTCAGCGGATCTGTCTGCTCGTCGAGTTCATGCCCATAGAGTGGCATGCCGGCCTCCATACGCAGAGTGTCTCGTGCACCAAGTCCAACCGGCTTGATCGCGCTGCTCGGGCTCCGAACATCCTTGAGAAACATCCCCATCGCCGCGCGCGCCATCGATGAGCCCAGGATGACTTCCACCCCATCTTCGCCGGTGTATCCAGTGCGGCTGACGATCAGTTTCACGACAAGCAAGTTCTTCTGCGCGAATCGATAGCGCTTCAGAAGCGGAATCTCGCGCGAGAGCGACCCGACGATCTCCATCGCTTTGGGACCCTGCAATGCAACCATCGCCGTCGACTCTGTCTGGTCGTCAAGTTTGAACGCTAGATCGCCCTTCACCGCTGCGAAGTGCGCAAGCAGCTTCGCACGATTCGAGGCGTTGCACACCATCAAGTACTCTGATTCGTCGAAGCAATAGACGATGACATCATCGAGGCATCCCCCCTGCTCATTGCAGATGAGCCCATACCGGCACTGGCCAACTTCCATTCCGAAAATCTGCCGTGTGCAGACCTTGTCCAGAAACTTTCGTGCGTGCCGCCCGCTGAAACGCAGCCGTCCCATGTGCGAGACATCGAAAAACCCAGCCGACGTCCGACAGTGCCGATGTTCGTCGATGATCGACCCATACAAGAGCGGCATTGCCCATCCTGCAAAATCAACCATCTTGCCACCGTGTTCGAGGTGGACATCGTAAAAGGGAGTGCGCAGCAATTGTGTCATGTCCCAAGAGTAGCGCGCGCGAGCCACCAAGAAAGCGATGACCGCGCGCCGAACCTTTGATGGGTACCCTCTCGGCCTCATGTCGGTGAGTCCGAGTCGATCAACTTCGCAACCGGCATGCAGGCGCTTGGCGGCTCTTTCGTGGATCGCCCTGTCGCTCGTGTTCTGCGGGTTCGTTGCACGCGCGACGGCGATCGATGCGCATGTAATCGCCACCGACCTCGATGACGAGAGCCTGACCGATCGACCGATCTCGGAAGTCGCCATCGAGGGACTGAGTCGCGTCACCGAGCAGGAGGTACGCAACAACTTGCGCATCGCCGCTGGGCAGCCCTTTGAGGCACAGGCGATTCGGGATGATGTTGCCACGCTCTATCGACTGGGGCACTTCGACGCGGTCACTGCGGATGCTGAGTTGCTGCCCGATGGGACCGTTCGCGTTCGGTACCTCGTCGTCGAGCAGCCAATCGTGCGCGACATTCAGGTCGTCGGAAACAAGGTCGCTTCGGACCAAGAATTGCGCGCGATCATTGGGCTTTACCCCGGTGGTCCGCGCGACGATTTCTTGCTCGAACGTGCCGTCGAGAAGATCAAGAGCTTGTATCGGGGTAAGGGGAACTACATGGTCGAGGTTGAAGTCGATGAGACGCGCCTCCTCGACACTGGCATCCTGATCTTTCGGATCGTCGAAGGTCCACGTGTGCGCATTCGCGAGATTGTGTTTTCGGGCAGTGACCGCTTCGATGCCAATCAGCTCGGCGCGCAGATCAAGACCAAGCCATGGGTCTTCATCTTCTCGACTGGCAATCTCGATGAGCAGGTGCTGATCGATGATGTCGCAGCGCTCGACAAGTTCTACAAGGAGCGGGGTTTCATCGATGTGCGCGTCGACAAGCGTGTCGAAGTGTCAGAGAACGGCAAGGAGGCCAAGGTTGTCTTCGTGATCCACGAGGGACGCCAATACAGAATGCGCTCGGTGTCTGTCGAATCTGCCGATGGGCTGGCGAGGGACAAACCGCGCGTCATGCGCGCCGAACAAGTGCTCGGACTCATGGTCATTCGACCTGGAGACTTCTTCACCCAAGACAAGGTCGACGCATCAACCAAGGCAGTTGTCGAGGCCTACCAATCGATGGGCTACATCGATGCGCGTGCTGATCCCACCTGGATCCGAATCGGCGAAGAACCTGAAGTCGACATGATCGTGACAGTGCGCGAGTCGGTGCCCGTCGTGGCGGGTCTCGTGCGCATTCAGGGCAACTACATCACCAAAGACAATGTGGTGCGTCGGCGAATCCGCATCCAGCCAGGCCGGCCGCTCGATGGCCACGAACTTGAACTTTCGAAACTGCGACTCGAGGGATCGCAACTCTTCAACTCGGCGACCGTCACGCCGCAGGTGGCTGATGAAGCGAACCCGACCGTGCGCGATCTGCTCGTCGAAGTGAAGGAGCGCAATACCGGCAGTCTCAACTTTGGCGTCGGGATGGGTAGCGACTCTGGGTTCTTCGGGCAGATTTCGCTCGCCCAGCAGAACTTTGACATCGCCGACACGCCGCAGACCTACGACGAATTCGTCAGTGGGCGCGCGTTTCGCGGCGCTGGGCAGAACTTCTCGATTGCGATTTCTCCCGGTGTCGACGTGAGCAATTACGCGATCAGCTTTGGCGAACCGAGCATCTTTGACAGTGACTACGGATTCGGCTCGAGCGTTTTCTATCGCAACCGTGTCTACCAGGCATTCGTCGAAGAGAGAATCGCGACAACCTTTGCCGTCTCACGAACATTCGGCGATATGTGGACGGGCTCTGCGCGCATGAGTTTGCAGTCGGTCACGCTCACAGACTTTGCATCGAACACTCCGATGGCTGTCTATGAGGATCGCGGCCCGGCCTTCATCAACTCGGTTGGGTTGAGCTTCTCACGCACGAATTTCGACAATCCGATGCGACCGAGTCGCGGATCGCGCTTTGAAGCAGATGTCTCGTACTTCGGAGGAATGGGCGGCCCGTATCAGTTTCCACTTGTTGCTGGGCAGTACACGACGTTCCTCCCCCTTGCCGAAGACTTCTTTGGGCGCAAGAGTGTGCTGAAGCTCACCACAAGCGCCGGGTACATCTTTCAAGACAATGCTCCGGTGTCTGAGAAGTTTTATCTTGGTGGACGGTCGCTCCGCGGGTTTCAGTTTCGATCGGTCAGTCCTCTGAGTCCTCTCGCCATTGGCACTGATCCGCCGACTCCAGCCACTGAAATCATTACAACAACCGATGGCACCCCGACGGGTCTCCCCAACGGACAACCTATTGGCGGCAACTTTCGCTTCTTTGCGGGAGCGCAGTACGAAGTGCCCATCTTTGACAAGTTTGTTGCAGGCGTGCTCTTTTGCGACTCGGGAACGGTCACCGATTCGCTGACGCTGAATCCTTACCGCGTGTCGGTTGGAATGGGAATCCGGCTCTTCATCCCGCAGCTTGGTCCTGCGCCACTTGCGTTTGATCTTGCCATTCCACTTGTGAAGTACGAGACCGACCAGACTGAAGTGTTTAGTTTCACAGCGGAACTCCCCTTCTGAGCA
>SYHM01000198.1 GCA_005799205.1 Planctomycetia bacterium
CCGCGGTCCCTGCGCGCGCAGTGAGGAGCAGGAGAAGTCCTACTGAGGCGACCGCACATGCGGCGTAAAAAAAGATTGGCACCATTTGCGGCGAGGTTCTCGAGTCGACATGAAACCCATCACATCCATGTGTGGGAGAGCAGGGAAGATAATGCCGAATTGGCGAGGCTGCAACGACCTGCGCGCTCTGCGTACGATCGGCCCGCGATGAACGGACTTCGCAGGTCACTTCCCAACGGCATTACCCTTGGCAGGCTGCTCCTCTCAGTCGTATTTTTCGTCGTCATTGCCAGCGTCCAATGCTCCCCCGGCGAAGATCCCGCTCGTGCGTGGCTCGCTGTCTGGATCTTTGTCGTCGCCGCAGTCAGTGATGTGCTCGATGGTTACCTCGCGCGGAGGTGGAATACTGTGTCGCCATTCGGCAGGGTGCTCGACCCAGTCGTCGACAAGGTGCTCGTGATCGGCGGGCTCGTGTTTCTTGTCGCCCCTCCGTTTTCGAGCGGCAGTGGGGTTGCGCCATGGATGGTGGTTGTTGTGATCGCGCGTGAAGTGCTCGTGACAAGCGTTCGCGCACTCGTTGAGTCATCGGGCACTCCGTTCGGAGCGGACTGGGCCGGAAAACTCAAAATGCTCGTGCAGTGCGTGACCGTCCCCGTCTGCTTTGGGAACGCCGCAATCGAGTCGAGGCGACTCTCGCCCGACTTCAATGTCTTCGCTGAGGTGATGGTATGGATGATGGTTGCGGTGACGGTGTTGAGTGGAGTGCCAGCGGTGCTGCGTGCTGCGGCAGCGATGCGGACCAAGCGCCACGTGGGAACGCAATGAGTGCTGGATCGCGCTATCCAAAGGCAATGCCAGTTGGTCGCATGCTCGCAGTCACCGCAGGCGGGCTGGGACTTCTGCGCCCGGCGCCAGGCTCATGGGGATCGCTGCCTCCGGTGGCGATTGCACTGCTCATCGTCTGGAGCGGTGCGCCGTGGTGGGTCATCACGGTCGCACTGGCGCTTGTAGGGACATGCGGCACGATTGCATGTGTTCGATTTGGTCGCGAGGCTGAAGCAGCCTTCGGCGCGAAGGACCCATCGTCGGTGGTCGCGGATGAGGTCGCAGGGTGTGCCGTCACACTGCTCGCAGTTCCGTGGTGGATGTTGGTTGGTTCCGATCCACATGCTCTGCTGCGCGCAGCAGTCGTGTGCGCGACGGGGTTCTTCTTCTTCAGACTGTTCGACGTATTGAAGCCGGGCTATGTCAGTGAGCTGCAATCACAGCCATTTGGATGGGGGATCGTGCTCGATGACCTCGCGGCTGGAGCGTGGGCTTGGCCACCAGTGATTCTCTCGGCGGCGTGCGCACTGCATCTGTATCCCGTGCCATCGTGAAGTTAGAGCGGGCGAACGGTACGCATGTCGACCGATGCTTCGAACACGGTGCGTAAGTTGCACATGTACCAGCGCCAACTCTCACCATCTTCGGCCATCGCCATGAGCGACTCAGGATCGCTACTGACCGGTCCCATGCGTAGGACGACTTCGCTTCCTGCTTCAACCGACGGATGAACCGTCCACGCGATTCGGACGAACTTGTCATCAACCCGAGATGGCCAGTGCCAAGTCACATGCCCACCTGCGTCAAACTCTTCGATGCCAATCGTGAGCGTGCGTTTGAACTTTCGATCCCACCCGAGGACCACCGAGCCACCTGCGCGCAGATCTATCTTCGCTGCGACTGGAAACCATCGGCAGAGCCCCTGTTCGGTCGTGAGGGCGGCGAAGATCTCCTCAGGGTGCGCGGCGATTGTCTCGCGCAGGATCGTCCAGACACCTTGTTCGTCTCGAATGACCATCTCGCTAAGAACTCCTACTGGGCAGCGGACTCGTGGACGACAAGGTCCTCGTACCGCTCTCGGGTGCGAATGACCTGCATCGAGTGACCATCGACGAGTACCTCGGTCGGAAGTGGATGGCTGTTGTATCGACTCGCCATTGCCATGCCGTACGCGCCAGCAGTGAAAATGGCGACAAGATCACCGCGATGAAGTGGAGGAAGCATTCGATCTTCGGCGAGGAAGTCGCCTGTCTCACAGAGTGGTCCTACAACCTCAGTGCGAGCGAGCCCCGGAAGGACGAGTTCGCGCGAGCGCCGAGGCGGAGTGAGCGCTACTCCTGGGTTTGCAGGCCAGACGAAGTGAAATGATCCGTAGTGACTCGGTCGAAGCAGTGTGTTCATTCCCGCATCGCAAATGACAAAGTGCCGATCTCCCGATTGTTTCACATATTCAACGCGCGTCAGCAAAATGCCAGCATTCGCCGCAATCGTCCGCCCGGGTTCAAGAATGATTTGGAGTCCGCGCGAGACCCGGTCTTGCAAGATCGGCACGATTGCCTCGGCGTACTGCGCAGCAAGAGGAGACTGGTCGCTTTCATAGTCTGCGCCAAACCCGCCGCCAAGATCGAGCGTGTCAATGTGAAACCCCCTCAGCGCAAGATCGTCAATCAAACGAAGCGCCTTCTGCACACTTTCGATGTACGGGCCAGTTGAATAGACGGGCGATCCAATGTGCAGATGGAGGCCAGTCAGTGACACGAATGCGTCGCGCCCGTAGGCATTGAAAAACGCCTCTGCGCGCTCGAGGTCGACCCCAAACTTGCTCTCGCGCTTGCCAGTGGTCGTGTACCGGTGGGTCTTTGGGTCGACATCTGGGTTCACCCGAAGTGCTGCCCGAGTGTGAACCTGCATCTCTCGGGCGATCCGCGCGATGTTCTCGAACTCCATTTCGCTCTCGATGTTGAACAGGCCAATGCCTTGCTCGAGCGCGAGGCGAATCTCAGGTTCAGACTTGCCAACGCCTGCGTAGACACACTTGCGAGGATCGCATCCCGCTTTGAAGGCGCGATAGAGCTCTCCGCCTGAGACGACGTCCATTCCTGCGCCGAGGCTGGTCAGCAGCCGAAGGATCGACAGGTTCGAACAGCACTTCACCGAATAGCAGATAAGGGGATTGAGTGGGCGGAATGCCTCGGCGAGACGTGTGTAATGCTGCCGAAGGGTTGCGGCTGAGTAGACATAACAGGGGGTGCCAACCGCGCGTGCGACCTCGTGGGCCGACACCTGCTCGCACATGAGAGCTCCATCGTGGTAGCGAAATTCATCCATTGGAAGGTTCGAGCAACCGAGCGTGCGTCCTCGAGGCAAGGATAGTGAATGGTGTCACGATGCCTTCGTCGTTGATTCGGATCGCTGCTGAACTCTTCGCATCTGGAAAGCCCAGCCTGAGAGGGTCGTCGCGGCTCCAAGGCACAGCCACGCCGCCACCGACTCTGGACAGCGAAACGCTGGCACAAGCGACTCGAGGAGTGGCAGGCCACAACCTAGGAGCAACAACGATCCGAGTGCGCTCGATGCTCCTGCGATTGCCCAGCGGGCGAAGCAGAGTCCCACGCCGAGGCCGATGATTGCTGATCCAGCGGTCATCGCCACGAGAAATGTCTGGGTCGCCTGTGGCACTAGGTTCCACCGGGTCTGAATGAGAGTGCCGATCCGTCCTCCCGCCCCAGCGAGTCGGGTCAGTCGCGCATCGGACGCCCCATCATCGCGCGCATCGTCAATGATTGTCAGGACCGCTTGCGCCAGCCCGCTGCGCGCTGCTCGAACTGAAGCGGCAGGGGGCGCTTCGCTCGCCCGGTCGCTGACCGCGCTCGCCACGGGAAGTGGCGCCGTTGGAGCAATCCCTCGCTCGACGAGCACTCCGCCAAGCAGCAACCCCAGGATGGTGCCAACGACTCCAAATCCAAGTGCGACGGCGGGCCGAATAAACAGTGCTGCCGTCGCGGCACCGATGACCGCGCAGCTTGCGGCGCACAACGCAGCCGACCACTCGGGTACAAACGAATCATGCATGAATCCACCGAGGCACCACCCGAGCGTTCCACCAGTGAACGCCGCGACGAGTCCCAGCAAGCGAACCCCTGCGGTGATCAAGAAGAACCCAAGCAATGTCAGAAGCGAAAGCACGAGGGTCGTCATTGGATCGTTCCATTATCGGCGCATCAGGCGCAGGGACTTGCCGAATCTGCGTCATTTGCTGCGATCAGTGATTCACGCCGATTGCGATTAGCCTGCGAGGATGGCGCGCATTCTGCTTCTGTCAACTGGTGGCACGATCGAGAAGACCTACTGTGAGATGCAGGGAATTCTCGCGAATCATGTCAGCGTGCTCGATGTCATGCTTGCGTCGCTCGAGACCCGCGGGGTCGTGATTTCGCGCAGAGCGCTCATGAATAAGGACAGCCTCGACATGACGGAATCCGATCACCAACTGATTGCTGACGCAGTTGTTGCAGGAGCTGCTGACCACGATGGAATTGTCATCGTGCATGGGACCGACCGTCTTGCGGTGACGGGAGAAGTGATCCAGACCCGGCTCGCGAGCATGCCCAAGGCTCAGATTCCAGTCGTCCTCACTGGAGCAATGCGTCCGTACGAGTTGCGCCGGACCGACGCCGTGCAGAATATCACCGAATCACTCTTGGCAGTCCAAATCCTGCCGCCAGGGGTGTATGCCGTCTTCCACAATCAGGTGCTGGCGTTTCCGGGTGTCGTCAAGGACTCCGTGCGTGGCACATTTGTGAAGCGTGCGAACTAGCCCGGTTACTCACTCGCGCCGACAACTTCGGATTCTGAAATGCGGCCGCCCGCGCCGACCTGCTCAAAGCGAACGGTGACACGCTTCGAGACACCGCGCTGCGGCATCGTGACTCCGTGCAAGCGATGGCACGCCTGCATCGTTCGCTTGTGATGCGTGATCACGATGAAATGGCTCTCGTTGAGGAATCCGCCGAGCGCGTGGCAGAATCGCTCGACATTCGCCTCATCGAGCGCTGCATCGACTTCGTCCAGGATGCAAAATGGTGCAGGCTTGCTCTTGAAGATTGCCAGCAGCAGGGCAACGGTTGTCATCGACTTTTCACCTCCAGAGAGCTGCGTAATGATTCGCGGCTCTTTCCCAGGTGGTTTTGCTCGAATCTCGATCCCAGATGCGAGCCAGTCGATCGTGCCGTCTTCGAGTGGCAGGAGGAACATGTCCGCACTGCCACCCCCGAAGAGTCGTCGGAACATCCCATTCGTTCCGCCGAAGTGCTCACGGACAACATTGAATGTCTCTTCGAACTGTGCGCGGCTGGTCCGGTCCAGCTCGACGACGAGGTGCTCGAGGTGCCCCTTCGCCGCGTCGATGTCGGTGAGTTGGCTTGCGAGCTCTTGTGTGCGAGTCTCAAGCTCTGTCAACTCAGCCATCGCATCAAGGTTCACATTGCCGAGCGACCGAATCTCGTCACGCAACTGATCGGCCTCGAGAGAGGCAACTGCACGATCGTTCAGCACAAACGCACCTGACTCGCGCTCGGCCACGTGTGCGGCGAACAGCGTGTCGAGCTCGAGCCCGAGTTCGTCGCGCCCCTGTGCCGCGAGTGCCTCGAGTCGCATCGCGCACTCCCGGCGAGCAAGTTCAGCCTCGCTCCACTGACGCTCAGTCTCGGACGCGGACTCCCGCAGCAGTCGAAGCGCCTCGCCAGCGGCATCATTGGCGACCACAGCAGCGGCGAGCGAGTGACCGAGATCAGCGAGCTGCACTGCGATCCCGTCGTGCTCGTGTTGGTCACGCTGCGCAATCGACTGAGACTCAGCGATCGATTCTTCGAGCGTCTCGATGTGCGCTTCGCGTCGCCGGAGATGATCTTCTGCGGTCGTCCGTTGGCGGCGAGACTCGTGGAGCGCCGTTTCAATCAGTGCGTGCTCACGTCTCGCAACGGCAGCCTGATTCGTCGCAACCCCGAGTGCCAGACGCGCGGACGATAGCGACTCTTGGGCGCGGTCCAGGGTCGTCTGCGCCGATGCCGACGCCTCGCGAGCTGCGATCGCATGACTGTCGGCGGTGGTGAGCGCCTCGTCCGCAGTCACGAGCCGCTGGCAGATGAGTGTGTGTTCTTCCGTGGCCGCCTGACTTCTGCGCGCAACCTCGGTCGCCTCGAACGCGAGCGAAGCCTGCTCACGCTCGATCCTGGTGATGAGCTGTTCAGCGCGTGCGGTCTGAAACTCGCACTCGATCGCCGTTCGTCTCGAGAGTTGAAGCGCACGGTCGCGTTCGTCATGGCGGCCTTGGGCGGCGATGCCAAGGGCTTCAATGCGGGATGCGTCGCTTTCGAGCTCACGAATCCTCGCACTCAGCAACTCAATCGAAGTTGCAAGGTCTGCAAGTTCTGCACGACGGCTGACTGATCCGCCGCCGCCGCCGCCGCGAAGTCGTCCCACCGTCACGGCACCGAGCGAATCGATCACTTCGCCAGCCGTGGTCACAAAGCGTGTTCCATGCGACGCGCTCTTCACGAGGGTCATTGCTGCCGCGAGGTCGCTGACGAGCCATGTGTGACTGAGCAGTGCGTTGACGAGTTCCTGAGCGCCGCCCGATACACGCAGCACCGCGCTGAAGGAGCGTGCGCCTTCTGGGTGCAATGAAGTACCGCTACTTGCCGAAGCGAGCGGACTCATCGGCACGAACGTCACGCGCCCGTCGAGTTCGCACGCATAGCCGAGCATTGGTGTCGAATCAAGCCCACCTTCAACGACGAGACACTCAACCCACGCTCCCAAGGCCGCTTCGACAGCAACCGCGTGTACGCGGTCTGTCGAAACGAGGTCGCCAAGCGCCCCGCGCACGGTGGGAAAGCGATCAGTGTCAGTGAGGACCGTTCGCGCGGCGACCCCGAGTCCTTCTCGAGCAAGCTCCATTTCTTCGAGAACTGCACGTCGTGTCTCATCGCGTGTGCGATCGTCGCGCAGTGAGGTGAGTCGCGCACTCATGGCGATCCCTTCTTCGCCGTATGACTCGATGCTCCGCAACTCGGCGGTCACCTCGGCCTGCACAGCCTCCGCTGCCAACTGCGCCTCATCACGGCGCGCGCTCGCCGAATCCCGCGCAGCGCTATGCACGAGCATCTCCTGAGCGTGGCCTTCCTGTCGCGCCGCTATCCGTGCCGACTCTTCTGCGATCGACGCAAGCCGCACCTCCGCAGCCTGTTTGCGTGCAGCGAGCCGCGACTTTTCACGCTCGAGCGCGAGATGCTCTTCGCGCCATCGAAGGTCAGCATCGCGCGATGCTGACGCAGCCGCAGAGTGCTGGGCGCGTGCCTCTTCTGCCTTTGAATTCACCTCTTCGGCTTGTGAGACTGCGTCGATCGCTCGCGACACTGCGCACGA
>SYHM01000039.1 GCA_005799205.1 Planctomycetia bacterium
AGCTGGAGCCGCCGCCGGACTCGACGAGGGTGCAGGCGCGATGGCCGCAGGCGCACTCGCCGTGGCTGCGTCATCCCCGTCAACGGCGATCATTGCGATCGGAGTTCCGACTGGAACCTGCTTCCCCGCTTCGACCATGATGCGCGTGATGACCCCATCGTCGTAGACGGGCATCTCCATTGTGGCCTTGTCAGTCTCAACATCGGCGACAACATCGCCCGAGGAAACCGCATCGCCTTCCTTCACGTTCCAGCGGACGATCGTCCCAGATTCCATCGTGTCGGAGAGTCTGGGCATGGTCACTTGCACTGGCATCGGGTGAGTTCTTTCGGCGCGAGACTGAGGTGGTCAACTCTTGTACAGACAAGATCGCACGGCTTCGCAGATGCGCCGAGCGTTTGGAAGATATTCCTGTTCGAGATCGTACGCATACGGAGCCGGGACATCGGCGGTGTGCACGCGGTGAACGAAATTGTCGAGGTCGTCGAAACACTCGCGGTGAACGAGTGCGGCGACCTCAGAGCCGGGGCTTCCGAAACTCCATGACTGGTCGACGACAACGCAAGCGCCAGTTCGCTTGACGCTGCGAACGATCGCGCCTGCGTCGAGAGGACGAATCGTGCGCATGTCGAGAATCTCGCATGAAATGCCCTCCTGCTGCAGCGCTTCAGCCGCTTCGAGGCAGAGGTTGACTGGGCGTCCAAACGAGACAAGCGTGCAGTCGGTGCCTGCGCGAGCGACGCGAGCCTTGCCAAACGGAATGAGATACTCCTCGCTCGGAACGTCGCCCTTCATCGAAAGCAATCGTTCGCTCTCGAGAAAGAAGACTGGATCGTCGTCGCGAATCGCCGTCTTCATCAGTCCCTTGGCGTCATACGGGTTCGAAGGAATCACCATCTTCATCCCTGGCACATTCGAAAAGAGCCCTTCAACTGCCCACGAGTGGGTCGACCCGAGTTGACCACCCGCCCCGTTGTTGCCGCGAAAGACGATCGGACAACCAAACTGACCACCCGACATGTAGAGCATCTTGGGAGCGTTGTTCAAAATCGGATCGGCCGCAACCAGACTGAACGACCACGACATGAACTCGACGATCGGCCTCAGCCCCATCATCGCAGAGCCGATGGCCATGCCAGCGAATCCGCACTCGCTGATTGGGGTGTCGATCACGCGGCGCGGGCCGAACTCTTCGAGCATCCCCTTGCTGACCTTGTAGGCACCGTTGTACTGCGCGACTTCTTCGCCCAGCAGATACACGCGCGTGTCGCGCCGCATCTCCTCGCTCATCGCCTCGCGGACTGCATCACGAAACTCGATCTCGCGGGTGGTTGCAGTGCTCATAGCAGCTCCGCTTCAGGGTCGATCGCCTTGAAGGCCGGTGGGTTCTCTGCCCCACCGAGCATGGTTGGATCGCTCGAACCTGTGTAGGGACCCCATCGCTCGCGATAGACATCACGGTAAAGATCGCTCACCGGTGCCGCAGGCGAGTGCTCAGCCCACTCGACACTTTCACGAACCTGTGTGCGCACGTCACGCTGCAATCCCTTGAACTCATCCTCACTGAGCGCGCCGTGCGACTCAAGATGGGACTTCAACCGTCCGATCGGATCATCTGCTTCGTATCGCTCTTCTTCTTCGCGCGTTCGGTACTTGCGCGGATCGGACATCGAGTGACCCTTGTATCGATAGCAGCGCATATCAACGAAGGCAGGACGCGAAGTCGCACGCACTCGAGTGACAAGGTCCTTCATCGCGCAATAGGTGTCGAGGACATCCATGCCGTTCACCACGAGTGAATCCATCCCATAGCCAGGGGCCTTTGAAGAAATGTCGTGCCCCATTGTGGTCCCGCGCGAGATCGCCGTTCCCATCGAATACCCATTGTTTTCACAAATGATGATGACGGGCAGATCAAAGAGACCTGCCAGATTCATTGCTTCGTGGACCGACCCTTGGTTGAGCGCGCCATCTCCGAGGAATGCGAGTGTCACACGCTTGCTGCTGCCGCCGTTGATGACCTCATCTTCGTACTTCGTCGCGAACGCGAGCCCGACCCCGAGTGGAATCTGCGCGCCGACGATGCCGTGACCGCCAAACAGGTTGTTCGCGCGGTCGAACATGTGCATCGACCCACCCTTCCCCTTGGCGCACCCTCCGACCCGCCCGAACATTTCAGCCATACAGTGCTTGGGGTCCATCCCCCGCGCAAGGGCGTGGCCGTGATCTCGATATGCGGTGACGATGGGGTCACACGCCTCGAGTGCGGCGAGCGAACCGACCGCCACAGCCTCCTGCCCGATGTACACATGGCAGAATCCGCCAATCTTTTTGTCTTGATAGGCCTGCATGCACCGCAATTCGAACTCGCGAATGAGCATCATCTCGCGCAACCACTTCGACGCGGTCGACAGGGCGATTTCGCTGCGTGGGGTTGATGGAACCAATGCTGTCGTGGGGGGAAATGCGGACATCAGGGCACTGCTGGGAGCGCCTAGTTATAGGGGTTGGAGGGGTTTGGAGCAACCACCGCACCCAATTGCTGTGACCGTCTATTGGGGAGCGGCTTTCGAGGCGTCACCCGAGTGCAATTGCGCAAGGAAGCGCTTTTCTAACTCTCCCGAAAGCCGTGCCTCGAGAATCATGACAGCCATCTCAAGCTGTGGATCAATTCCCATCGTCAGAAGATCGGATACCTGCGGACGAATGTCCACGGTCATCTGGTCGCGAACTGATTCGTCGAGCATGTCAGCGGCGATTCGCGTCTCGGCACTTTTCTCGGCTTGGGGAGGCGTGACCTTCACAACCAAATCTGGATTGACCCCCCAGTCGTCGCTCGATGCACGCCGATGCACGAGACGTCCCTTGGTCTGACCCTCGAGGTCAGTCGGGGGCAGCACGTAATACTGCGTCGTGACTTTGACGGCCGCCTCGTTTGCGCCATCTTCAAGTGGCTGCACGGTCTGAACACTTCCCTTGCCAAAACTACGCTCACCGAGGATCACCGCCGCGCCGTGGGTCTGCAAGCTTCCCGACACGATCTCGCTCGCACTTGCGCTTCCATTGTTGATGAGCACAACGAGCGGCAATCCTGCGAGCGACGAACGCGCGCGCTCAGCGGCGAAACTGCCGGTGCGATTGCCCTCTCGATCTTGCACCGAAACGACTTCGCCTTGCGGCACAAACAGATTGACGAACGAGACTGCCGCCTTCAGCAAGCCGCCTGGATTCCCGCGCAAATCGAGGACAAGTCCATTGAGAGAGCGTTCCCGCTTCATCTGCCTGATGGCGTCCATGAAGTCGTCGAGTGAATCTTCATTGAACGAAGTCAGCCGCACATATCCAATGCCGACGACTGGATCGACCCACCAATCCCATGATGGCGTGCCGCGGCTATCGAGCTGCTTCTTCCACCATCCATTGACAGAGCGCATCTTGATGCTGGCCCTCTTCAACGGAAACTCGATCGGATCGGTGATGCCGTCCCGAGCAATTGTGAGCGTGACCACTTTGCCTACCGGGCCGGTGATGTTGCTCACTGCTCGGTTCGTTGCCCATCCCACAGTCGACTGTCCGTCCACTGCGACGATCCTGTCGCCTGGACGAATGCCTGCACGCGAAGCGGGCGACCCTTCGAGCGGGTTCACGATCATCAGTTCGCGCTTGTCGTTATGTCGAAGCAGAATTCCGACGCCGACGAAGTTTCCTTCAATACTCTGTCGAAAGCGACGCAACTCGTCGGGCCAAATGATCTGCGAGTAATCGTCCTCGTACTCCTTTGAGAGTTGCGTCGTCGCCCCTTCTCCAAACTCGCGAAGGATCACTTCTTGCGGAATCGCAACGGTTGACTCATTCACCGAGAGCACCTCGGCCATTGTTGACTGAAAATCTGAAGCGCCGAGCTTTCGACCGGTGACCGCTGCAATCTCTGCCTTGCGGCCCTCCACCACACTACGCAGCGCCTGCACCTTCGCAGGGTCTGCGAGTCCTGGAAAGTTCTCTACGAGCTGCGGGGTATCGAGCAGTGACTCGACTGAGGCAAGTCCCCCTTGCAGCAGCGGCTTCCACCCCGCGTTGGTCACATGCTCGCTCGCTGCCTGCCGGAGCCCCAGCAGCACGAGTCGTGGCGTGATTCCCGCGACACGCTCCTTCCATTCGTTGGCGAAGAGCTCATTGAACTCAGGCATTTCTTCGTCTTCAGCAGGAATCGGAGTGCCTTCGGCCTTTGCGAGCGCTTCCATGCGTGCGCGCGCGAGCTTGCGCATGCGATAGAGCTCTCGCGGAGCGAACTCTGCGATCAAGAGCACCCGACGATTCAACTCGTCGAGCTGCATGTCGAGCGCCTTGAACTCTTTTGTGTCGGCGCCATCGTGCAGCGCCTTCTGTCGAAAGAGGACTTCCTGCGCCAGGAGCAAGTCGCCCTGCTCGCGCGCTTGCGCGATCGCGGCGGTTGCCGCCGCTTCGACTTCAACTCCTGTCGCTGAATCGAGCCAAGCACGCCACTCGATCGATGGAAGGAGGAACTTGATGTTGACCGCCTGCACCATGGCGCGATTGACGTCACCTGCAGCCATTGCTGTCGCGAGATCGGCAGTGCGCTTGGCGAGCTCTTTCTGACGAGCAGTTTCCGACTCGATCTCGTGCAGTCGACGACGCTCAACCGAACTTCGAAGGGCGGCGGCCGCCTCACTTTGACCAGCAGGAACCGATTCGAGGAGTGAATTCACACGCGCGAGGTCGTCGGACTTTGCTGCATCCCAAACCTCTTGACTCCATGCAGCAAGCGGAGTCGTGCCGTCATCCCCAGCGTGCGCAGCGGGCACGGGGATCGCTGCGATCGACGACAGCGTGACCCAAACCACACAGGAGCGAGCAACTCGAATCGAATCAATCATGTCATCACTCTTTCATGGACCGAGAGGAAGTTGGCGAAGCACGAGCCATTGCGCCATCAGCGTCGTAGTTATAGTCGGATAGCGCTGCCCGAGTTCACAAGGAAGTTTCGTTGATTTCTCATATTCTGCCCCTGATCAGCGCGGTCCTGCACGATGCGAACCCCTCCTCAACAGACGCCAAACCCGTGCCCCTTCTGCTCCTTCGATTTGAGGGCCACACGAGGCAATACCTGTCCTGAGTGCGGGGGATCGATCCGCAGCACATCGATGACGTTGAAAGCGACCGACCGCGAGCAACTTGCCGCCCTCGCGGAAGGTTTGTCGGCGCTGCGAACGGGGGTGCTGTGGACGCTCCTCCTTTCAGTCGGATGCGTGGCGATTCCGACGATCGGCGGAGCAGCGTGGGCGTTCTTGCTGCTCGCGAGCGGCTGGCGCGCCATTGGACGGCACCGGCTCGAGAAAGAGGGGTTTCTAGATGAATTCAACGAACCCAGTTTTCTGCGGGCGTTCACCCCACTCGTGCATGCAGAGTTGGCGGTCGGAATCGCGGTGGCATTCCTGACAGTGGCGAGTTCGATGGGAAACTTTCCCCTGATTGTCGCGATGTTGCTCGCGCTGCTTCGAATCGCGTGGATCGGCCTCATCGCTGTCAACAATCTGCTGACGTTGCATTTCGCGCTCGCGGTGGACCGCCGTTGCGGAAATGAGAGCACATCGAAGTTCACCCACTTTGCTCCTCACCTCATCTTTGGATCGGCTGCCTGCTTTGTACCGCTGCTGGCACTGCGGCTGATCGGCGAGTGTGCAACGATCACGTTTCCAGAGCAGCTGCTCTCGGGTGTCGGACTCATCGTCGGCATAGGTTGCCTCGCTGGAATCGCGAGCGTGCTGCTGATCTACACAGAACTCACCGCCGCCTCAGAGGCGCTTGCGCAGTCACGTCGGGCGCCAACTCCAACACCCCCACCACGCTCGAGACGAAGACCGCAACCCCCGCGGGATGAGCCTCCTAAGGCTGGATCGGGAGATGTGATTCCGTTCGCCGATGACCCCCCTGGTCCATTCGATCTTGACGAGTGACTGGCGCGACTCAGGCGCAGGGACAGAATGCACTCTCTGCGAGGTCGATCGCGCGACCGAGTGCCGCTGCCTTGCTGATCGTCTCTTGAAACTCAGCCGCGGGAAGACTATCGAGCACGACTCCAGCACCTGTCTGTAGGTGATAGGTCCACACGCGCTCACCCGATGGACCTGTTGAGGAGGCAGCATGTGGCACCACAAAGGTTCGCAGCGCGATTGCCATGTCCATATCGCCATCCCATCCAATTGCACCGAGACCTCCGCCGTATGGCCCCCGCCGCACCGGCTCGAGTTCATCGATGATTTGGATCGCTCTCACCTTTGGCGCACCGCTCACCGTCCCCACTGGCAGTGTCGCGCGCAGGGCATCCCATGCATCGCATCCTTCGGCGAGGGTGCCAGTGATCGTCGACGAGATATGCATGACATGCGAGAATCGCTCGATCTGCATGCACCGATCGATCAGTACTGATCCGGCGATGCAAACGCGGCCAAGGTCGTTTCGGCCAAGGTCGACGAGCATCGTGTGTTCTGCCCGCTCTTTCTCATCGGCGAGCAGTTCGCGTTCAAGCGCCTCATCCTCGATGAGCGTTGCACCTCGACGACGAGTTCCCGCGAGTGGCCGATTGATCACCTGGCCAGCGCGCGTCTTGCAGAGAATCTCTGGACTCGCCGCCACCAAAATGCAGTCGCTCGCCTGCAAGTACACCTGATAAGGACTCGGGTTGACCACTCGAAGTGCCCTGTAGACATCAAACGGATCGACCATGCTCGTGCGCGTGAAACGCTGACTCAGGACGACTTGAAAGACGTCACCAGCGGCGATGTACTCCTGCGCGCGCCGAACCGCACCTTCGAACTCGTCGCGTCCCATCGAACTATCCCCAGGTGTCTTGGGGGCCTCGGCGGTGTTCAACGCGATTCGGCCAGTCGTCAGTGGGGGCGATGGTTCGCTGAGCTGCCGCTCGAGTCTGTTCAGCGCGCGCTCGCCAGCGGCCTCTAACTCGTGCGGGGGATGGTCACTCGGAAGCACTGCACACACCACGAACAGTTCCTTCGTCGCGTGGTCAAAGACCACCACATCTCGGTACAGCGCCAGGTGCATCTCGGCTAGCGACCGGTCATCGTGGGGGGCGCTCGCAGCGGCGAGTTTCTGCGGCTCGATCCACCGCACCGCGTCGAACCCTACGAACCCGACCCATCCACCGTGAAAAGCGGCAGGCAGCGGACCGCGCGCAGTCGCCCCCGTCCACGACTGCATGTCGCGGGCGACAACAAGGGGATCGTCGCAATCAATCGTGCGCTCGGTCGTGCCCGTCGCTGCTGAGTGCTCGATGACACGAACACTGCGGCCCCGTGCGATGAGTTCGAGTGCGGGCTGCGCTCCAAGCATTGAATAGCGACCGACCGCCCCCCCCTGCTCGACTGACTCGAACAAGAAACTCGCCGCGGTTCGTTCGTCGCTCGCGACGAGCTTTCGATAGGCCAGTACGGGGGTGAGATGGTCACTGAGCAGCCTTCGCGAGAAGAGGATGACTGGAGGCTTCACGGAAGGAAGCGTATCGAATGCTGATCAACAGCTACCTGCGCAGCGCGCGGCGTGCATCGGTCAAAGCGATTGCAATCGCATCGGCGACATCGGGCGGCGATGGAGGTTTCGAGAGGCCACACTGTGCCGCGACGGCAAGCTGCATCTGACGCTTGGTGGCTTGACCATTCGAAGAGACGGCGCTCTTGATCGAAGCAGGTGTGTACTCGGCGAGCGGCAGCTGCGCGCGCGCGGTCGCGAGCAGCACGACTCCCCGCGCATGCGCCATGATGATTGCAGTCCGAACATGTTTCGAGTGGACGAAGATCTGCTCGACCGCGATCCGATCTGGCTTCAGTTCTGCGATGAGCGCGCCGAGGTCGTCATCGAGTTCGCGCAGCCGAAGCGCCACGCTCTTGCGCGCGGTGAGCCTCAGAACCCCAGCTTCAACGATGCGCGGTGCCCCTCCGAGGCACTCGATGCATCCGTAGCCGGTTCGGATCAATCCAGGATCGATCCCGAGAATTCTCACGCTGAAGCCGCCAGCCGCGAGCGGCCTCCAGGTTGGTCGACCACCAACAGTCCGTCACTGAGGCGAATGACTCGCTGCGCTCGATCGGCGACGCGCTCATCATGCGTGACGAGCACGATGGTGAGTCCCTGTGCATGCAGGGCATCAACCACGTCCAGAATCGCAACTCCGGTCGCCGAGTCGAGGTTGCCAGTGGGCTCATCAGCCATCAGCACGGCAGGATTCGACACCAGTGCGCGCGCGATTGCTGTGCGCTGTTGCTGACCTCCCGAGAGTTCACTCGGACGATGCCCGCTGCGGTCGGCAAGTCCAACGAGTTCGATTTTTTCAAGTGCGCGCCGCCGGCGCTCACGCCGAGGGATGCCCTGATACAGCAGGGGAACCTCGACATTTTCGACCACACTCAGTTCGGAGATGAGGTTGAAGGCCTGAAAGACAAATCCGATGCGCCGACCTCGAATGTGCGAGAGTTTTTCATCATCAATCGACGCGACATCGACTCCATCGAGCTTGTAACTGCCTTCAGTTGGGCGGTCGAGGCATCCAAGGATGTTCATCAGAGTGCTCTTGCCCGAGCCAGACGAACCCATGATCGCGATGTACTGCCCCATGGGGATCGCAAGGTCGATTCCGCGAAGCGCTTCGACCATAAGGGTTCCATCAGGATGGTTGTACCGCCGTCGGATTCCATTGAGCTCTGCGGCAAGCGCGAGGGGCATGAGGCGATCCTATCGGCAGGGCTTGTCGCGAATGCGAAGGACGAGCGAGACATTCGTTCCCTCTGGTGGGATGCGATCTGTAAACGCCTCCCACAGCGCGGGGGCAAACTCGACCTTGTCAGGAATCACCTCTTCGAACGCGACGACCTCGTCACCGAATGTCACCAGTCCGACCACCGATCCGGTGTAGTCAGCGACATAGTGCTCTCCTGGACCGAGTGACGGCGGATTCACTCGCGTGTGCGATCCTGCAAATACGAATCGGTCACTCGCGATGATCGGTGGCGCGTCCGAACTTGAGCTCGCGAACAACCATGCGCTGACTGGCACATCCACTTCGGCGCCATCACGGACGACGCGCACGAGTACTTCGAGCGGAGTTCCTGTGGCAGGGATCCGTTCGATCACTGCTTCACCACCTTGAGTTGGTGCCGATTCACGCCAACTTCCAGGGGTTCCGGCAGTGCATCCCACCGCCAGCAATGCCGCGTGAATGAGGCGCGGCGACACTTCAACGACAAGCAACGACTCGTGCTCGCGTGAACCAGCCTTGCACACGATCTGCTCGATCCATCCAATCCGCGTGGCAACCTGTGCGTCAACAATGACCTCGCCGCGCGTGCGATTGATGCGTATTCCCTGAGCGAGCTGAATGCATTCCCCTGGTGACGATGCAATCGACGCAGATGTGACCCCGCAGCTGACGCTGGCCACGATCGCAGCGACGCACACTGCGCTGAGTGAGAGCCGCATGAGACGATGACGCGGCAGCAAGCGTGTACAAAGTGAACGCATTCAAAAATAAAAAAGGCCCGGCGGAGGCAAGCCTCACGCCGAGCCCTTCCGGGGGCTTGGTAATGACCAGATAATAGAGTTGCTGTTGGTCGAAGTCAACCTCTCTATCATCCGAAATCTGGATAGCCGAGCATGCAGCCTATCGAACCTATCCCGACCACCCTGACACGCGCAGTTCGGCTCTTTGTCGAGAGACACCCATCCCCCAACGGGGCGGCAGTGCCAGCGCACAATACCTACGCTGGGTATCCGTCAAGCGGCGGCCTTGGAGCGTGGTACGAATTTGAGATCAGTGTTTTTGGAATTCCGCAGAGGAGCAGTGGATACCTCGCAACGCTCGCCGAACTCGACGGTTGCGTGCGGCAGGCGGCGCTGCCGATTTTGCAATCCGCACTCTTTTTCGAAGCGACCTCGGCTCAAGTGACCCCACGCGGCCTGCTGGCAACGATCGTCGAAGCGGTCCAGTCAACACTTGCCCCCCGTCTCGAATCGCTTTCTTGGAACATATCCCCTTTTCACACCTACAGATGGGATCGCGCCATGCCACAGATCAGCACACTCACGGCAGTCTTTGAATTCGCAGCGTCACACCGGCTCAATGATCCAACCCGAACCGTCGCCGAAAATCAGGCTTTTTTTGGAAAGTGCAACAAACTCAACGGGCATGGGCACAACTACCACCTCGAGGTCTCAGTCGCGGTCGGCCACGCATCCTCATTCGGGATGGCCCAGCTCGAACAGATCGTCGACGAGTGGGTGATTGAACGGTTTGATCACATGAACCTGAACATCGACTGTCCAGAGTTTCATTCGATGAACCCCTCGGTCGAACACATCGCCTCAACATGCTTCAGCCTGCTCAGCGATCCCTTTGCCCATGCAGGGGTCGAGCTTCGAAAGGTGCGCCTCTGGGAAACCTCGAAGACCTCTGCCACGGTTGAACACGACCGACACCCTATAGTGAAGTGATGGCACGACTCGTTCGACTCGAAGCGCTGAAGCCCGTCCGCATCGAACCGCAAGAGAAGGCGATCTTCATCTGCGCCTGCGGTCTGTCGAAGAACTTTCCAATCTGCGATGGCCACCACAAAGGATGCGCCGCGGAAGTGGCCGGTGTGACCTACGTCTACGACGACAACGGCGAGAACCCCAGAGTCGTTGAAGCCCCTGCGTGATCTCGCTGATTTGATGGCTTCACGAGAGATCGTCTTCGCCGAGCAGTGTGAAGCGCTTTCGCAGAAGAATCTGCCCCGCGAGGTAACAATCGTCAACCGCAAGTGCGACGCAGGGATCACCCTGCGACCTCATGAGGACGGGATACACGAAGCGAATATTGAGTTCGGCTCCGAGGAGGTAGAGGCAGAGTTTGGTGAGCGATTGATCGTGTCCAATCTGAACAACGATGAGGTCGAGTTCGCTGAACGTGTAGGCGTGTTTACGCAGCAGATGGCGCGCAGCATCGGCATTGCTGAAGATCATCCGCACAACCGCATGGTCGCTTGAGTCCATCACGCTCAAGGCGGCCACAGTCACCGTCGAATCGTCCTCGAAGAGCTTGAGCAATTCGAGCAACTTGCCGACCTTGTTGTCTAGAAACACCGCGAATTGCCGCACGGATGGCGGCGAGTAGCCCTGTTCGGTTGGAATCGGAGTCAGGCTCAAGAGTCGTCTCGCACGCGCGCGGCGAGTATAACGAGGTTCCCAATGCGCACATCCCACTCCGCGACGTCCTTGTTGGCGCAGTGCACTGCGACTCTCGTCACCGCCTTGCTCAGCATCAACGCGCCCGCGAGTGCGCGCCTGGCGGCGAGCGATGCAGACTCAAACTTTTCGGCGCTCGTTGATGACTATCAAGCGTGGCGGGATTTCACCTTTCCTGAGGCGGCGATCGCGCGAGGACGCGCGACCGTGGCCGATCGCATTACAGAACCTGGAATGCGCGGCGCACTCAATCGGCACACAGAGGTGGGCGAGTTCGTCCAGCGAATCGATGCGATCGAGCGAAGTGCACTTACGGTGTCGAATCAACTTGACTACGACCTGTTTCGTCGCGACCTGCAGAACGATTTCGATGGCTTCCAATTCAAGCGCTGGATGATGCCTGTCGGGCAGCGCGGCGGTCCCCAGCAGGATCTGCCTCAGTTCGCCGACAATGTCCCCTTTCGCGTCGCCGCAGACTGGGAGAACTATGTCAAGCGAATGACCCGCCTTGGGGGGGCCGTGCGCGATACACAGGCCATGATGTCGGAAGGGCTTGCGGAAGGACTGGTGCCACCTGCGCCTGTGCTCGAGGGAGTGCTCGACCAGTTCGACGCAGTGATTCGCGGCAATCTCGATGGACTCGAGGCACCATTCGCCACGATGCCTGAGTCGATTGCGGCTGATCAGAAGCGGCATCTTCGCGAGCAGGCGCGTGCAGCAAAGCTCGACGCACTCCTCGCCCTCTCAGAGATGCGGACATGGCTCGCTGAGCAGTACATCCCTCGCGCAAAGCAATCGGTGAGCGCGAGCGATCAGTTTCGCGGAGCCGAGTACTACCAATTCGAACTTCGACGGTTCACGACAACCGACCTCACTGCACAACAGATCCATGCGATCGGCCTCGAGGAAGTCGCACGCATCAGAAGCGAAATGCTCGCAGTGATTGCGCGAACTGATTGGATTGAGAAGGATGTCACGCGCGCGCTGCTGCCAGCCGATGAGCGACTCGCGCAGTTCATTCACTACCTGCGAACCGACCCTCGCTTCTATCACTCCACCGCCGAATCGCTGCTCACGGGATATCGCGACATCTGCAAGAGGATCGACGCAGAACTTCCCTCGTACTTCGGAGTGCTCCCAAGGCTTCCATACGGCGTGCGCGAAATCCCTCGGTTCATGGCACCATCCCAGACCACCGCCTATTACATGCATGGAAGCATCAAGTCGGGATTGCCAGGCTGGTTCTATGCGAACACGTATGCCCTCGACCAGCGACCAACCTACGAGATGATCCCGCTCTCGCTGCATGAAGCAGTGCCAGGCCACCACCTTCAGATCTCGCTCGCCCTCGAACTCGAAGGGGTTCGTGAGTTTCGTCGAGATGTCGATTCAACGGCGTTCGTCGAAGGCTGGGCTTTGTATGCAGAGCGACTGGGGATCCCGATGGGTCTCTATCGGAACCCCTACGACGACTTCGGAAGGTTGCTGTATGAGATGTGGCGCTCATGCCGCCTCGTCGTTGATACTGGCATCCATGCCTTTGGGATGAGTCGCGCAGACGCGATCGAGTTCATGATGCACAACACAGCACTCGCGAAACTCAACATCGAGCGCGAAGTGGACCGGTACATCGGGTGGCCTGGGCAGGCGTGCGCGTACAAGATCGGCGAACTCGAGATTCGGCGCATTCGCGCGCAGTGCGAAGAACGGCTGAAGGATCGCTTCGACCTGCGGGCGTTTCACGATCAATTGCTCGGATCGGGCCCCTTGCCTTTGGGCATGCTCGCCACGCGGATGGAAGCGTGGACGAACGACCTACTGCGTCAGCCAGGGGTTCGTAAGCCGCTCGCGCCCAATGGTGGTTGACGGCCCGTGACCAGGGTGGACGACACACCCATCAGGCAAGACAAGCAATTGCCTTCGAATCGAGTCGAGCAATGTCTCTGCATCGCCGTTGGCAAAGTCTGAACGCCCGATTGACCCAGCGAACAGGGTGTCCCCTGAGATGGCGATGCCCGCGGCGTCGCAGATGAAACTCACAGACCCCGGGCTGTGCCCAGGCGTGTGCGCGACGCGCCAGCGTGTCAGACCGAGTGTGAGCACGTCACCTTCATGGAGCGCATGCGTTGGAGCGCGTACCGAGACCAGCGGCACCCCCGCGAATGCCGAGAGATTCAACTGCGGATCACCAAACCACTCGTGTTCGAGTGGATGTGCGTAACGGGGACACTCGCCAACCGAGGCAACAACCGCTTCGAGCCCCATGATGTGGTCGAGATGCGCGTGCGTGAAGAGGATCGCCTGTACGGTGATCCGATGCGCAGCGATCGCCGCGAGAAGCGGCGTGGGATCATCACCCGTGTCGATGATCCATCCTGGTCGGTTGGGTTCATCGTCGATCCAAAGCAGCCACGAGTTCGTCTGCCATGCTCCGAGTGGGAATCCCTTGATGCGAAGCTTTGCCACGGTGAGAACATAGCCGCTACCCTTGCCACCATGCTCAAGCGGCGCGTCGAAGAGGTCAAACCGGTCGAAGTGACAATGGCTGGTGCGCAGCGCGTCTCGATGCGGCTGATGGTTGGGCGGGCCGATGGGGCGCCAACGTTCGCGATGCGTCACTACACGGTGGCTCCAGGCGGAGTGACCCCGCGCCACCAACACAATTACGAGCATGAAGTCATCATCACCGGCGGGCACGCACGCGTCGAATACGACGGAGAGTTTCATGAGTGCACGACTGGCGACATCCTGCTGATCGCTCCAAACCGAATGCACCAGTTTGTGAACAGTTCACAAAGCGATCTCACATTTATCTGTCTCGTCCCAGTGACCTTTGACTGTGGAACTCCCACTCCGGGGAGTTGAGCGCGGCGATGCGAGACCCCGAAACCATCTGCTCCAATCGCGCGCGACGAGCCACTCATGCTTCGGCGTTGGCGCTGAGCGCGGCCCTGCTATGCGGCGGCTGCGACACCATCGGGTCTGACTTTCGTTCGATGGGTGAAGTGCTCATGCCTCCATCGCCGCAGGAGGCCGCGCAGTGGGCAGTCGACACAACCGACTCTGAGAACATGCGCCGGGGCATCTCGCTCCTTGCAACATCCTCGTTCGGCGGAGTCGATGCCTATGTGAAGCTCTACCGCTTCTATGTCAAAGACATGCGCGATCCGCTGGTGCAGTCAGCGGCGATCGCTGCACTCGCGCGTTTCGGTCGTCCAGAGGATGCGGTGCTCATTGCCGAAAGGCTCTCGAGTTCATTTGCTCATGTGCGGCTCGCGGCGGCGCTTGGGTTACAGCGACTGCACAATGTCGCCGTAACAGAGGCGATGTGGCGCAAGCTGCAAGATGAATCAGAAGAACAGGAGACCCGTCTTGAACTCGCGGTCGCACTGGGGCAGTATCCGCAAGACGATGTCTTTCAGGCGCTCGTCGCTGCACTCGATCATTCAGAATTGAGCGTCAATCTCGCAGCACTCGACAGTCTGCGCATCATGACCGGGAACGACCTTGGAATCAGCCGCGCGCGGTGGCTCTCGTGGTACGCGGCGGCGCCAGTTGACACGCGGTTCGTTGCAGAGAATGTCTACCTCTATCCGACGTACCAGCGGCACATGGTCTTCTGGGATTATGTGGTCTTCTGGGACATTCCAAAGTGGGATCAACCCGGAGTCCCGACGGGCTTGAACGATGAGGGAGCCCACGGCACTTACGACTCCCCAGCCTCCCCTGCCCCGGCGCAACCGACTGGATGATGGTGGACAAGGAGCCGTTCGACACAGAGCCGGGCTGGACGGATCGCCAGCGCGAGGCCGATGCTTCGATGACCGCGGTCAGTCCCGACGATCCGATGGACGCAACCATCGCCGTCTCTGAGGCTGAACGCACACTCGATGGAACGATCCAAAGTGGCAAGCTCGCTGGTCGGTCGATGTGGTCTGCGATCTGGGTACTGGCGATCCCCGTGCTCTTGCAGCAACTCGTCGGGGCATGCGTCGGCCTCGTCGACAAGATGATCGCTGGAAGCCTTCCTGGCGAAACGGTCGTTTCTGCGCTCGACGGCATCGGCATCGGTTCATATGTCGCGTGGTTCATCGGTATCGCGCTTGCTGGGCTCGGCGTCGGCGCGCAGGCGGTCATCGCCCGTGCGATGGGTGCTGGCAGGCGAGATGAGGGCGAGAGTGCGTGTGGTCAATCGATCACATTCAGTCTGCTCTGGGGAGCCTTGATCGGGGCTGCACTTTGGTTCGCAGTCGTTCCCCTCGCGGACCTTGCGGGACTCCACGGAGCGTCGGCAGATTTCTGCGTTCAGTTCGTGCGAGTACTCGCCATTGCGATGCCAGCGACTGGGGTCATGACGGTCGGATCGATGTGTTTGCACGGCGCGGGAGAGACATGGACTCCGGCGTGGATCGCAGTCGCGGTGAATCTCGTCAATGTCGTCGTCTCGTGGATGCTCTCTGGAGCGCAATATGACGCCGGATGGTGTGTCATTCCAAATGTGCTTGGGATTGACGGCGCGCGATTCGGAGTGCTTGGGATCGCCGGCGGCACAGCGATCTCGTATCTCGTTGGCGCGCTGTTGACACTTCGCGCGCTTCACCGAGGGGCGCGCGACTTTCATCCCCGTCCACGGCACCTGCGTCCAACTGGAGCAATGATGTGGCGCATCGCGCGCATTGGCGTGCCCAACTTCGCAGAGGGGATCGCGCTGTGGGGTGTCAACCTCTTTGTGATGTTCTTTATCGGCACGATCGCACACGACAGGATCGCGCAAGGCAAGCCCGGAGATGGCCTCATCGGCGCACACATGATCGCCGTGCAGTGGGAGTCCTTTTCGTTCCTTCCAGGATTCGCGATGGGTATCGCTGCAGGCGCGCTCGCGGGCCAGTACATGGGCGCTGGCAATGTCGCCAGTGCGCGTAAGGCGATCAACGCATGCACCCTCGTGGGCTGCCTGATCATGGGGCTTTTAGGGATCGCATTCATGACACTTGGTGAACCACTCACGCGCATCATCAGTCGAGAGCCGATCCACCTCAGTGAAGTGCCGCCGATTCTTTTCACGTGCGGCACGATTCAGGTCTTTTTCGCCTTGGCAATGGTGATTCGTAACGGACTGCGCGGCGTGGGAGACACCACCGCCTGCCTCACGATCACTGTCGTGAGCAGTTACTTCGTGCGGTTACCACTCGCTTGGGCGCTCGGAGTGTGGATGGGGTATGGGCTGCTTGGCATCTGGATCGCGCTGTGCGGTGAGCTCGTCGTGCGCGGACTTCTCTTTCTTGCGAGACTTCGCTCACGGCGCTGGGAGCATCTGCGCGTTTGACGGCGGCGCCGGGGTCAGCGTGGTTGTCACTGGATTCACGATGCGAGTGACTGACCAGATTCCCCACGTGGCGACCCCTGCGACGACGAGAACCGAGGCGACCACGGGCAACATCACGGC
>SYHM01000199.1 GCA_005799205.1 Planctomycetia bacterium
GCCTTGATGAGTTTCAGCGCGACCCGCTGGTCGAACTGTTCGCGCCGCTGTGCGAGCCAGACCGTTCCGAAGCCACCTTCGCCTATCTGTGTGACGAGTTTGAAGGGACCAATCTCGTCGCCAGGATTCTCAAAAGAGTCGGCCTGCGTCGTGGGTCGCTTTGCGCTTGCGTCGCCGGCTCCTGCCCCTCGGCCGCCCGCGCCACCCATGGCGCTCACGAATTCGACGGTTGCGTGATCGTCTTTCGGCAGGTTTGAGTCGCCGCCTGGTGAACCCGCCAGTGTTTCATCGCTCACAAGCGCATTCTAGATCGAATTGGGTCGATTTCAATTCGAGGGGCCCAAGCTCGCGAGCATGCGACGAGTCACCCTCACGGTGAGCCAAACAAAGAGTGAACAGAATGACAGACTGAACACCCCGATGCCAACTGGGAAAGCACTCATCCAGTCTGCGCCTGGATCGAGCACGGTCTGTGTGGGATCTGATGGGTTGATTGAGAGAGCACACGTCGACTGCAGGGGGTGTGCATCGACGATGCTCTGCGCGTACTCACGACTTCGTGTGATGGTGCGAAACGAAACTTTCGAACCGGTCATGGCAATTCCGTTGTGCGTGTAGGCATACTCGACGGTCGGAAGCCAATCAGTTCGCCAACCCGACTTCGTGTGATGGCGTGACTCAGTCACCCGACTCGACACAATCGTGCACGAAGTGGTCGGCCACGAAGTTGATTCGACCGCGAGCATCCACTCGCGTGTGCCCATGCCAATAAAGAAGATCGCGACGCAGGCGATGATCGACGCAACGGCGATGAAAAAGACGCGAATGCGCCGCACGATTGCTGGAGTCAGCGCGCGCGCGCGGGACGAGTGCCTTGCGAAGCTGGGTCGCATTCGAAAATCGTAGAGTGGGGGGTGCTTCTAGACTCACCCCAATGCCCGCACTCCCGCGCCGACGAGGGAACAAACCGAAACTGCTCTCGGGGGGCAATCCACAGATTACGAAGGCGTACGGCGACGCACCAGTGCAGGCGTACATCGCGGCAATGCCCGAATGGAAGCGCGCCATTGGCCAGCGGCTTGATGCGATCATCGTGCGGGCGCTGCCAAAGGTCGTGAAGGCAGTGAAGTGGAACTCACCGTTCTACGGAGTCGAGGGCGATGGTTGGTTCTTGAGTTTTCACTGCTTCGCGAAGTATGTCAAAGTTGGGTTCTTTCGGGGCAGCGCGCTGCGACCAGTGCCCCCCGGCGAGTCAAAGCAGGCACACGTGCGCTACCTCAACATCTATCAGAGCGAACAACTCGATGAAGTGCAGTTCGCATCATGGGTGAAGCAGGCGAGCAAGCTTCCGGGCGAGCGGCTCTAAGAAGTCACGCTGCGCGCGAGCACCTGTTTCAAGCACTCTGCAACGCTCCTTGCCTCTTTCTTGAGCAGCGGAAGCGCGGACGAAGTCACTCGTGTCGGATCGGCGGCCGTGACCGCAGCGGGTTTGCACGCGTGCTCGATCTCTTCACACAGCGCCCCGAGCCTGTCGGCGCCAACGGTGCGCGACGACGACTTGAGTTTGTGCGCGATCTCGCCAGCCTTGCGCCAGTCACGCTCACACACAGCAACGTCGATCGACACAATGAATTCATCGAGTCGCGATGCATACCCACGCAGCAACTGTTCGATCATCACCCGATCGTCACCGACCTGCGCACGCAGCGCATCTGGGCGCACCGACACGTGCTGCGGGACCCAGCGCTCGAGGCACTCTCCGAGATCTGCAAGCAGAAGCGGCTTCGTAAGGTAGTCATCCATTCCTGCCTCGCGGCACTTTGAATCAGTCCCCTTGAGCGCGTCGGCGGTCAACGCGATGATCGGCATTCGAGTCAGGCTGTGCTCGCTCTCTTCACGTCGGATGGCCTGTGCGAGTTGGTAACCGTCCATATTGGGAAGGTGCAAATCGGAGAGCACAATCGAGTACCCGCCAGTCTTCCACATCGCGAGCGCGTCGACACCATCAGCGGCGACATCGTTGGGATATCCAAGCAGATCGAGTTGGCTTCGGATGACTTCTTGGTTGATCTCATTGTCTTCGGCGACCAAGATGCGCGCTGTGTGCTTGCGCGCTGCAATGCGCGGCTCGGTGATCGCGCTGGCTGGCTTCGGATCAGCGAGCGCCTCAACACTGGCACGCCCGAGTGCAATGCCAATCTCTGTAAGCAGCGCCTTGCGTGTGATCATCGCACCATCTAACTGCACCATGTCTGGCGTACGAAGTGGTGGCGTGAGTTGAGCTGCACATGTCAGCACAATGAACGGAGGCGGCGCCGGGTCCTGACTCATGCGATAGGCACGCACGTGGTCGCGAATCTCAACCATTGTCATGGAATCCGATGGGTTGACGATCCAGACATATGCATCAGCCTTCGTCGCCGCGTTGAGATCACCCACCAATGAGGCGTGTGCTCCCGCATGCGCTAGGTACGCAAGCACATCGGCGGCTTGTTGCTGGTGCTTGCTGATCACGAGCACTCTTGATCCGGTGACCAATGATGGTTCGGTCTGGGTTGTTGCAAGCGGCAGAAATGGAACTCGCGCGGTGAAGATTGATCCTGCTCCCGGCGTGCTAGTCACGGTGATGACGCCGCCCATCAGGTTGGCGAGACGCTGCGAGATCGCGAGGCCGAGTCCAGTGCCACCATGGGTTCGCGTCGTGCCGTGTGTTCCTTGTTGGAACGGTCGGAAAAGCCGAGCGCGGACCGATTCATCCATGCCGATGCCGTTGTCGCCAACAGTGAACTCGACCCAGATGTACCCATCATCTCCCTCGCCAGCGAGCGTGGCGCGGACTGCAACGCGGCCTTGACGATCCAATCCGCTCGAAAACTTCACTGCGTTGCTGATCAGATTGACCATGATCTGTCTCACACGATCTGGGTCGCCACTGACGAGCGCGGGGATCCGCGGATCGATGAAGTGTGTCAGTTGAAGCGCCCGTTTCGCCACGAGTGAATTGAGCAAGACACAACTTCCCTCGACGACACTTTCAACGCTCATCGAAACCGGATCAATCTCAAGCTTGCCAGCCTCAATCTTCGAAAAGTCAAGGATGTCCCCAACAACCGCCAGAAGTGAATCAGCAGAGGTTCGGATGGCCTGCGCAAGATTCATTTGATTGGGTCGGAGGCTCGTTTGCATGAGCACATCAACCATCCCGATCACGCCATTCATTGGGGTTCGTATCTCGTGACTCATCGCAGCAAGAAACTCAGACTTCGCGGCGTTGGCGGCGTCGGCTGCCTCGCGGGCTGTGGCGAGCTCTCTTCCAGCGCGCTGCTGCTGCGAGACCCATGCGAGCGCGATAATGGCGAGAATCAGTAGCGAAACTCCGGCGCCCGCGAGGGCAAGTGTTGTGCGATCTTCGCGCGCCTGTGCAGTGAGCCACTCATTATCTGCGTACGCAAGCACATAGAGGGCTCCGTTTGCGATCGTTGCCTCATCTGGCACAAGCGTGAGGTCAACCGCAAGATCGCGCCAGAGAAAGAGCGAGCGAGACTCGCCGCTGGTGTCGAGCCTTTGGAGCATTGCGCGAACAGTTTCAGGTGGAATCCGAAATGGAGCGCCACGGGGATTAATGCTCTCTTCGAAGACCTCACCGGTGTCTGAGACAAAGACGACCGTCATGTTCTTCGAATCGCGCGGAAGCACTTCAAGAAGCCGCTCAAACCACAACCGTGCGCTCACCACGCCGAGGCGCGATCCATCGGCAGGATCGACCACAGGCATCGAGTATGCGACCGAGAGCCCCACACTGTTGTTGAGAGCTGGTGTGAAGTCGCAGTGAAGTTGAAACTCAAGCGCAGGGCGAGAGGTGTTCCCACGTAGACACGATTGAACGATCGGTCGCGAATCGAAGCTCTTGCTGAAGACTTCAGCGATTCCGCCTTCAGGAAATGGACGACCTTCGGCGCTCTCGGTATTGAATGAACACAGCGCGCCGGTCTTGTCGAAGATCGCCACGAGGTCGATCTCGGTCGATTCGCGCACGAGCGCGTTGGCAAGCGCGGTGACTTCTTCCTGCTTGCAGGTGCGCATCGTCTCGATCACTTTCGGATCGCGTGCGATGATTCGTGTTCGTTCCGTTGCAGGAAGCACGCGATCGAGGACGCGCGCGCGCGTAATGTTGGCGATCTCGCGAACGCTCTCTTCTTCGGCGGTGACGCTCTTAGTCAGCGTCACGATCGCATCTGAGTCAGTCGCACTTCGCCATCCGCTCGTGAAGTCGCTGAATAGCAGTACCGCGAATGCAACGGCGCCAATCGCTGCCGAGACTCCCAGGAGTGTCATAGGCCAATAAATCTTGCGCGCCATCGGTGGCACAGAGTAATTCTGAATCGAGCAATTCAGTGAACAACTCGGAGATTCTCGAAATGCGAGCGGGTGCTTCCTGTGGGCAGCTTCTTGCGCGGGATTACGCTTGCCCCGATCCAAATGAGAAACTTGCAGAGGCGTCTTTGATCGACTTCACGCACAGGCCAAACCGACTCGCCAGCAGTAGTAGTCCCTACCTGCTGCAGCATGCTCACAACCCTGTTGACTGGTACCCGTGGGGGAGCGAGGCCTTCGAGTGCGCACGACGCGAGGACAAGCCGATCTTTCTGTCGGTGGGCTATTCAACCTGCTACTGGTGTCATGTCATGGAGCGCGAAGTCTTTGAGAGCGAGCAGATCGCGCGACTCATGAACGATGCGTGTGTGTGCATCAAAGTTGATCGCGAAGAGCGACCTGACCTCGACGAGACTTACATGGCGGCAACACAGTTGCTCACGCGCCACGGAGGATGGCCCAACAGCGTGTTTCTGACACACGATCTCAAGCCGTTTTTCGCTGGCACATACTTCGGCGCAGAGGATTCGCCAGGGCGTCCAGGATTTCCAACCGTGCTCGCGCAACTCTCTGCCGCGTGGACGCAGCGACGCGCCGCAATTGAAGAACTCGCGGCTCGAGTTGCGCAAGGGATCGCCTCGATGATTCAGGGCGACAGGAGAGAGTCGGGGGCCGTCGATGACGGCGCGATTCTTAATGCGACGATCTCGCAGCGCGCGGTGGCGCAGCTTCAATCGATGTTCGATCGAGTTAACGGGGGGTTCGCAGTTGCCCCTAAGTTTCCGAACGACTTCTATCACAGCTTTTTGCTCGAGGCGGGTGGGGAGGCTGGGTTGCAGATGGTGACAACCACGCTCGATGCAATGGCAGCGGGAGGAATTCACGATCAGGTTGGCGGAGGGTTTCACAGATACAGCGTCGACGGTGAATGGCATGTGCCTCACTTCGAAAAAATGCTCTACAACCAAGCGATGCTGACGCGCGCGTTCGTCGACGCCTACGCCGCGACCGGTCACCAGCGCTATCGCGATGTCGCGCTGAATGTGCTGCGGTTCGTCGCCGATGTGTTCACGGATGCCGATGGAAAGTTCTTCAGCGCGCTTGATGCCGAGACGGAGGCGGTCGAGGGCGCCTACTACGCCTGGACGAACGACGAAATCGCGCGCGTGTTGGGTGATGATGACTCACAGTGGTTCGCGCACCACTATCGCGTCGTTCCTATCCCAGTGTTTCCAGGGCACAAACATCCAGACGGTGGGGCGCTGATCGCAGCGCGGCGAGGCACCAAGCAAGACGCGCGTGCGCGTGAACTGCTCGCTCGACTCGCTCTCTATCGTCGAGGGCGCACACTGCCACGACTCGACGACAAGTCGATCGCCGCGTGGAACGGAATGATGATCGATGCGTACGCGCACGCGGGATCTGTCTTGGGTGAGCCGGCGTTCGTTGAGTCGGCACGTCGTGCAGCGACGAGCGTGCTTGGTCGACTCGTCGATTCGAGTGGCACACTCTCGCGTTCGGTGCGCGGTGATTCGGCAGCTTCGCACCCCGGCTTCCTCGAGGACTACGCGTGGGTTGTGCGAGGACTGCTCACGCTGGCGCGCGCAGAGGAGAGCGCGCCAGAGAAGCAGCGGTGGATCGACCTTGCAACGACGCTCGAAGCGAGAGCCGAGGTGTTGCTATGGGATGGCGATCGCGGTGGATTCTTCGACGCGGGTGTCGACGAGCATCTCATCGCGCGAAGCAAGAGTGCGTCGGATGGCGCGCCCCCCAGCGGCAATAGTGTGATGGCGCACGCGTTACTCGATCTCGCTGAGTTGACGGGCAACGCGCGCTATCTCGACCGGGTCGACAAACTCTTTCGCGCGTTCGCCGAGCCACTCGCGGGATCACCCGCGTCGATGGTTCACATGGTGCACGCGCTCGAGCGAAGGCTCGCGAGCGGTCCCATTGCGCTCACTTCGACGAACAGCTAGCGTCTAGCGCCACATGCCAACTCGACCAACATTGCTTTTCGTGGCATCACTCTTCCTGTCCGCCGGCTGCAGTGTTCCATCACTTCCATCGGATACCAACGGCCAGAGCACGGCCCTCACCGCCGGAGTCGTGCAGCGCGAAATCCACAAGGGAATGACTGGCGGTGAGGTCGCGACGATTCTCGGAAGCCCGAACATCGTCACCACTGGACCTGAGGGCACCGAGGTCTGGGTCTACGACCGATCATTCACACAGGTCGAGACTGCCAATGCTGGCACCGGCGTGTGGTTCATCGTTGGGGTCACCAGTCAAAACGCCGCTGTCGCGCGATCATCGCAAACCACTATCACCGTTGTCGTGAAGTTCGACGCCGCGAAGAAGGTCAACGACATTGCGTTCCACCAGTCGCAGTTCTGACGTGACACAACTCACCAAGGCATTCAGGTCGTCCGCGCCATCGCTTGTGTTGTGCATTCTCGGGGTGGCCATGCTGCTCGGATGTGGACCGACTGTGGTCCCTGCCGACGCGCTCGTGATGAAGGAGCCGACAACAGAGACCCGCGCGCGTCAGTCACGGCGGTATTCGACGGCCGACGAAAAGGCCGTCTTGATTGCGTCCAACCAGCTCTTGCAAGACTTGGGGTATGTGCTCGAACAATCGAACATGAACGCTGGTTTGCTCGTCGCCTCGAAAAACCGAACAGCCGTCGATGGCGGTCAGGTCGCTGGAAAAGTGTTTGCAGCGATTGTGCTAGGGGCTGATGTTGCGATCGATGCAGAGCAGAAGTTTCGTGTGTCGGTTGTCACGAGTCCGTCGGGGGACGCCAAGAGCATCACAGTTCGCGTGACATTTCAACGGTTGGTGTGGGATGACGAGGGTGATCTGAGCAAGGTTGAGCGACTCGATACCCCAGCGCTCTACACCGAGTTCTTCGACAAACTCTCGAAGTCACTCTTTCTCGAAGCGCAGGAGGTCGGATGATGCATTTCGCACGAGGTCTGTTCGCGGTCGCACTCACGCTCATCGTTGTGGCGGTGCATGGTGGGTGCAGCGCTCCTCCGGCTGCGCTCGATAGCACTGCCGCGCTCAAACTTCGCTCGATGGAGACACGCGCGTTCACCACGACCGACCTGAACAAGACCATCCGAACGGCGATGGCGACGCTTCAGGACCTCGGGTTCGTCATCGACAACGCCGATGTCGAACTTGGCAGCGTGTCGGCCTCAAAGCTTGATCGGTATGTGATCAAGATGACCGTGACCGCGCGCCCATACGGCAAGACGCAACTACTCGTGCGCGCGAACGCGCAGTACGAGCTCATCCCCGTCGAAGACCCGAAGTTCTATCAACAGTTTTTCGCGGCCTTCTCGAAGGCGATGTTCCTTGAGGCAGAGCAAGTGGATGTCGCAGCGCCGGGTGTGTGAGGGGGTTCGGTGTGATCAAGGCCAGAGCAGGTTTCGGCACGATGTGACCCTTTGTGATTGATCTCGTTCTGCTCAATACCCGAAGGCATCCTCCATGTCAGGCGGGGGTTCAATTGTGGGATAGAACGACAGCTCCCAGCGATCTGGCGAGCATATGTGCCACGCCCTAGGCGGGCGCGCATCGAGCCATCGGAGCGCAGCGGCAAGACGCCCGCGGTCGTGCGCCCAGCGGAGTTGTTCGCGCAGCCGATCAATCTTGCGCTTCGCTGATTCGCCGGCTGCTGCGAGGATGAATGGCATCGGGGGCGCTCCATCCCTGGGTGCGGCAGCCTCTGCGAGCCACTCCCAGAACTGGTGCCACACGAAGCCATCGGGTGACGATCGGTCTTGCGACTGGAGTTGTTCAAGCCAATCTTCGGCCGTGGCCCATTCGCGTTTTCGATCGAGGAGCTGGTCCAGAAGCTTCTGCAAGCCCTTGTAGAACTGCGATTCAATCTCAAGCTGGCATTCGTTGTCGAACGGGGATGGATCGCAGCTCGCGAGAAACTTGATGAGGTCCTCGGCGGAGAGCGGCGCGTCAATCGCGGTGTACGGCAACTCGAATTCGGTCTCGTACTCATCGACCAGTCGAAGTTGGATCCGGCCTCCTGCCTTGCGCGCACGCAGGCTAATCACCTCGCCGTGAATGGTGTCGACGAGCGAGACCCGCACGACCTCGACTTCTCTCCTCTTCAGGTATTTTGCTCCTCGAAGGAGCGAAGGAGCGAAGTAGTCGATGGGTGGGTTGCTCACTTGCGGGCTCCTTTGCTGCGGACTTCCACGATGTGCTTGCAGGTTCCTCGGTACTCGAACCCTGGGCAGGTGCAGTCCATGTCGGGGCCGACGATGGACACCACGTACTTCTTGGACGGATCCCTCGAACTCGCGAACTCGACTGTCTGCGCCTTCGGTCCGCTCAGCGCGTTGGCAAGCGCTTCGATGATGTCTGGCGTAAGCGCCGGTCGCGGGCGGCTGGAAGATGCTGCGGCACCCGTTACTTCAGGCGCATCAGACTGCGGGTAGCGCTTTCGGAGCTCTTCGGCCGCCGACTCGACGACTCGTCGCGCCCAGTCCTGATCTCGGGACGCGGCACCTGCGCCTTCGAGCGCACTCGCGTCGGCGAGGCCAGAAGACATCTGCCGCAGAGTTTCCTCGAGGTCGCTGAGGATGTCGCCCCCGCCAATGTCTCCAAGCACTTTGCCGTCCACGACCGCCTCGACGATCGCAGCCTTAAGCGACAGAGCCCGCTGAACGAAGGTGTCGACCGTGCCAGCTGCCACCATGTATGTGACTTGCACGATTCGCTTCTGGCCGATTCGGTAGGCGCGGTCTTCGGCCTGCCAGTGATTCGCGGGCACCCAGTCGAGGTCGTTGAAGACCACCTGCGTGGCGGCCGTCAGTGTGATGCCCGTGCCACCTGCGATCAGGTTGCTCACGAACACGCGCACCCCTTGGTCGTTCTGGAAACGGTCGACCAGTTTCTGCCGCTGGTCGGTCGGCGTGGCACCCGTCAACAGCACTGCCTGCTCACCGAACGCCTCGGCGATGCTCTTAGCCGGTGCATCGAAGCCCGTGAAGACAATCACCTTCTCGCCCTGGTCGAGCGCGCCTTGCACGAAGTCGATCGTCTGCTTCACCTTTGCGACGGCCAGCTTCTGTCGCACTTTCGTGAGCAACGCGAGCAACTTCACGCGGTCGCGATTGGCACTGCGGTCGGTTGTGGCGCGGCGCCCGCCGTGCGTCTGCTCGGCGATTCCGAGTACGAGCATCTCGACCACCTGACGCATTTCGTTTGCAGCGGTACCGAGAGGAACCTCGAGGTCGAGGCACGTGCGAATCTTGGGTGGGAGGTCGAGCACCTGGTCTTTGGTGCGCCGGAGCATGACACCGTGCAGTTGCAGTGTGAGCTCCGCGAGGTTGCTCGCGCCGTCGGTGACGAGTCCGTATCCGTTGTCATACGCGCCGCAGTACTTCTTGGCGAAGGTGAAGAAACTGCGTGCGAGCGGGTGCTTCACCAGCTGTAGCAGGGGGAACAAATCCCGTGGGCGGTTGGTGAGCGGCGTGCCGGTCAGGCAGTGCACGGCGGGTTCACTGGGTGCAGATGCGACCAGCTTCGTACCCAGTTTGCTGCGCTGGCTCGTGTGGTTCTTGAGGTAGTGCGCCTCGTCGAAGATCAGGCCCGCCCAGGGAAGCGCAAGCAGGTTGTCGATGTGTTTCTTGAGTAGGTCGTAGTTGATGACCACCCAGCCGCGATAGCCAGCCGGTGGCACGGCACGGTCGCCGATCACCGCGACTGGCTGCTGGCCCCCGAGGGCAGCATCGATTTCACGATGCCAGTTTCGCTTGACTGAGGCAGGGCAGACGACGAGCCACGGCCCGTCGGGAGCCGCCTCGCGCATCGCCACGATGCTCTGCCGCGTTTTACCGAGGCCCATATCGTCGGCCAGGATCGCCCGGCGCCTGCCGAGAAGGAACGCAAGTCCCTTGACTTGATGCGGAAAGAGCCCGTCCGCCAGCGAGGTCGCTCGCTGGAGCGCTTCTCCTGCGACTTCGTCGCTCGGCTTCACCGCCCGGGTTTTCATCTGTGTCGTTGCCATGTCGTGATCTCCACGACATCGAGAGGGGCATCAGCCTGAGGAGTGTCGCCGACCATCGGCGATCGTTGATGTTTGCAGATCAAGCGGCCAATTGAGGCCACCATCCGCCGCATCGCCCCTCGAGGGCTGACCTCAGCACCGTGGTCGGTTTCGACTCGGTTGCCGCCCACGCTTGAAGAGGTCGCGTGGGACTCTGGATGCCAAGAACAAGTCTATCGCAGGGCGTCGAACCTGCAAGCCGCGATTCCCGCTTTGCGATCAACTCCGCTCACTTCACGGCGCGCACGCACCCCAGGCGCTGAGGAGTGTTCCCAAGTCGACACCATTGACGATGCCGTCGCGGCTGCAATCGGCGCGAGGAGTCGTGCCGCCGTCAGTGCCCCAAACAGTCAGCAGCGCTGCGAGGTCGACGCCGTTGACAACGCCATCTTGAATCACATCGGCAACGCAGTCGCAGACTTCACTGGTCGCATCAGCGGTGTGCGGTCCCGAGATGTTTGGTGCCGGAACGTTTGAACACACCTGCGTTCCAAGCAGGTGCAGCTTTGGTCCGCCGTTGTCGTTCACCGCGCCGATGCCTCCGTACAACTTCTCTGCGGTGTTGCTCGTCACCGTGCAGTCGTCGAGCGTGAGATCCGCCGCTGGATTTCCATCAGGAACCCATGAGAGTCCTCCCACAAGATTGTTGGATGCGTTCGATGTGATGGACACGCGCGTGAACTCGTGCGCACCCAGCACTGCGTGAACACCTCCACCTCGGCTGTTGGCGTAGTTGTTTGCGATCGAGCAGTCGATGACGGACGTCGCGCCGCCGTAGATCTGCAATCCGCCTCCATCAGCCTGCGCAGTGTTGTCGCGGATGACACACCCATCGATGGCACCAGTGCAACCAAACATGTAAACGCCGCCGCCGAATCCGCTGGCATTCTGCTCGATCACACAGTTGCGGATGCTCGCGGCGGAGTTAAATCCAAAGACACCGCCGCCGACGAGTGCTGCGGGATTCGGCGGAAGGGGAGTGCCACCTTGACCACCTCGCACCGTGACTCCTTCGAGTGCAGCGGTGACAGGCTCGCCACCAGTGAATCGCACGACGGAGCCCGCGGCGCTGGCAGTGCCATCGATGATCGTCTTTCCAGCGCCGGCGCCACGCACGATGACGGCCTTGCCGGCGAATGAGATCGGTCCGGCAAATGTTCCGGCGCCGAGCGTCACGATGCGGAAGTCGCCGATCACCGTCGCATCGATCGCCCCTTGAATTGTCGCGTAGTCGCCAGGCACGGTGACAACATCACAGCCGTCGGGCATCCCATCGCCGTCCGAGTCGGCGCAGGTCTCTGTGATGCAACTCGGCGCGAGCGAAATGATGTGACCAGAGAATGGTTCAGAGCCGCACCCACAGAACACACTGCTCGCGAGTTCAGTTGGCGTAGACGCTTCGATCACCGCGATCGCAGGCGTACTGCCAGCGTCGTAGCTGAAGCGACAGGCGGTGATCGACGACTGGTCCTTGGGGTAACCCTGAGCCGACCAGATCGCCGCGCCCGCCGCGCTCGCCTGGTTGCCAACGAACTGGCAACGCTCGATTGCCTGCACACAGTTTCCATAGATGGAGATCGCGCCACCGAGTGCGGCGTCGTTGTCCTCGAAGATGCACTCCTCGATGCCGGCGGTGCACCACGGATTGAAAGACAACGCCCCACCGCGCGTGCTGCCATGGTTGCCGCGAAATGTCGAATTGCTGATCAGCCCGCTGACAAGGCTCGCGTTGATCGCACCGCCCGCTTCATAGGTGGGGGCTGTGGCGACATTTCCAATGAAGGAACATCCATCGATGCTCAACGACCTTCGATCAACATGGACCGAGCCGCCGTATGGGGCGGAGTTGGATTCGAACGAGCAATCGTTAAGTGCGAAGGTGCCAGACTGACCGGCGCTGGAGATCGCGCCTCCCCACTGCGAAGCGGTGTTTCCAGAGAAGACGCAATCAGTCGCCGACAGCTGCTCAGTTGCCCCGCTGGAGATCACTCCATGGGAAACCGCACCACCGTTGGTGGCATGGTTGTTCGTGAAGTTGCAGCCAGTCAATGTCAGCGGCTGAAACGTCTTTACATAGATCGCGCCGCCGCTCACCGCGCTGTTGCTAGTGAAGGTGCAGCCGGTGACTGTGGTGTTGCTGTTGGCTGCTGTGTAGTTCGAGGTGTCGTTACCAATCAGGATGGCAGCGCCGCCTACGGTGAGGTTGTTGTGATTCCCTGAGAACTGCGAGTCGATGACCTCGAGCACTGGTGTCTGTGCACCGCTGGCCTGAGAGGCTGAAAAGTAGATCGCGCGCCCAGTTGTGTTGGTGAAGGAGCACCGCTCAATCCTTGCCCGATTGGCCCCAAATGAGCAACAGGAGCAGTTGATCTGAATGCAGCTGACCGTGCAGTCGGTGAAGACACAGTCCCGAACGACGTGCGCCGCTCCCACTGCGCCATCTCCCCACAGTAGGATGGACCGACTGCACTCCACAAATGTGCATCGTTCAATCGTTCCAATGGCTTGCTCATAGATGACGCCGAAGGATCCCCCAGCGCACGATGCGAACACAGTGTCGGTGATCGATCTGCCCTGAGAAAAGAAGGTCGCACTACTACTCTCGATGCGGCAGTGGTCGAACGAGACATTCCACTGGTAACCCGCACCGCCGACAAGACTGGTCTCAACAAAGCGGACATAGGAACCACAGCACGCGTTCACCACAAACTGTCCTCCCGCCTGGGTCGGCACGATCGTCGTCACGCCGACGCCAGCGCCGCGCACCGTGACTTCAGTTCCGCTCGCACTCGCGATCGACGCGGGCCATGTTCCAGCCGCGACCTGAATCTCTGCTGTCGTTCCAGCGCAAATCATTGCTGCGGCGGCGTTGATACTCGGTGCGTCTTCTGGCACCCGCACGATCGCCGGGCAGTCGGCCAACGCCTGTCCCGACAAGCACAGGGTGAGTGCGAGGCTCCCCACACCTGCACACAACCGAACAGCTTCGCGGACCGAACTCCGGGACCGCACAACCAACCTGGAAGGGCTCAACATGTCTTTCTCCTAGAAAAATGCCTCGAGGAATCCCCCCCCGAGGCATAGTTCAAGCGCCACGGGGGTGCTCGGGGGGCAAATCTCCGCTTGCGAGCCTACCCCGCGTTGCTGGTAACCCCTACCGATTCTGCCGCCACGAGCAGACTCAGCACCTCGTACGCGAGGGCCGTGTCATCTGGGCACGCCTCAATGAGCCCTCGGTGCCACTCGTGGCGCGGGCGCGCATTGAATGTGACGAACAGCTCAACGACCCGCCGCCACCACTCGAGAGTTACAGGTTTCTGGTCGAGGCTAGGCATTGTTTTCTCCACTGCGCTGATCGCGCGGTTTGAGTCCCCGAGAAGTGAGTTCCCTGTGAAGCCAAGCGCGGGCGAACGCCCAGTCTCCCTTCACAGTGCGCTCCGAAACATCGAGACACGCGGCGGTTCTCTCGACAGAGAGCCCCCCGACGAATCGCAACCACGCCACTGCGGCTGCGCGTGGGGCGAGTGTGTCAAGCTGGTCGAGTGCAGCGGTGATCTCATTTGACACATGCCCCTGCGCATCGTCTTCGAGCCCAAGTGCGGCCGCGTCGAGTGCCAGCTCGTGCGTATCGACCGCGACGGTGCGCTCGCGTCGCGTCGCGCGGTCTCTGCGCCTCGCTGCATCGACGACAATCTGTCCCATCATGCGAACAAGGGATCCAAACAGGTGGGCGCGGTTCTCAAACGAGGTGCCGCCGAGTTTCAGATAGAGCTCATGCACGAGCACCGTTGTGTCAATCGGACGCCGTGGGCCCTCACGAGAGAGAACCGTGCGTGCCATGCGGTGAACCTCCTCATACAGCTCATGCCAGAGTGCCTGCAGAGCCTCATCGTCGCCCCCCTGATGGCGGCGCAACAACTCTTCAATGACTTGTCGGCGTTGGTTCGAATCTGCAAAGCTTTCCACTGGAATTCCAATTCTCCTCAAAGTCTCCTCAAGATCTCCTCAAAATCGTCTAGTCGTCTGCTCGAAGATGCGAGTCGGCATCCTCTTGATGATCAAGCGACGAAGAGAATCTAGTGGGGCAAAGATCTTGCATGGTCTGCAAGTATCGTCATTGCGCGTCGGCTGCCGCAACTCGCAATGGAACCTCCACGACTGAGTGCCGTTCACGAGTGCTTCGAGCTGCTCGCCGAGGGAGCCGACGATGGGGTTCTCGCACGCTTTGCCCCCGATGTCGTCGACGAGGCCAGGGGATTGCTCGCGGAACACGCAGCGCTTGATGCGAGGGGCACTCCAACACCAAGGGGACTCGAACCAAGGTCGAGCCTCATCGGAAGCGAGATTGCAGGATTTCAACTCATTGGCACTCTTGGCGCCGGTGCGAGCGGAGAGGTGTACCTCGCGCGCCAATCAAAGCCCGACAGGCTCGTCGCGTTCAAGTTGCTCTGGCCCTGCACGCGTGCCGAAGCGCGGGACGCCGAGCGCGAAGTCGCCGCGCTTGCCGCGCTTGAGCATTCTGGTATCGCGCGGCTCTATCAGGCTGGTACATGGGAGTGCAGTGGCGCGTTCCGCACCTGGCTCGCGATGGAGTATGTCGACGGTGCCCGCCCGCTTGACTCATCGCTGGCCGGTTCGATGCTGCTGCGCGATCGCGTTGCGCTGTTGGCAGACCTCGCCGACGCGGTCGCACACGCGCATGGGTGCGGGATCATCCACCGCGACCTCAAGCCCGCGAATGTGCTCATTGATTCACGCGGCCGTGCGGTCGTCATCGACTTCGGATTCGCCCGGCGTGAAACCACCGCGGAACGCACGCTGACAATGCTCGGCGAGCGTGTTGTTGGGACGCTCGCATATCTCGCTCCCGAGGCACTCCAGCAGGGGCGACCGTCTGATGTGCGCGCGGACATCTTTTCACTTGGGGCCATTGCATACGAACTGTTCTCAGGTCAGCCGATGCGGCGACTCGATGGACTGTCGCTCGCGCAAGCGCTTGCAGCGATTCAGTCGAGCGTGCCCACTCGGTTGGGGGCGGTTGATCGTCGTCTGCGTGGTGATCTCGATCGCATCACAGCGAAAGCAACGGACGCTGACCCATCGAGGCGGTACGCGGGGGCGGCACTCTTGTCACACGACCTGCGATTGCATCTTGCTGGACTGCCAGTTCTCATCGAGCAGCAGACGATGCGCGAACGCCTTGTGCGATGGGTGCGTCGTCACTGGCGACTCACCGTGGCGCTGAGTGCGCTGGCGTGTGTGCTGATTGCAACGACGCTCATCTCGCTGCAATTCGCGCGAGAAACAGCCGCACAGGCACGTCGTGCAACGCTCGCAGCCGCAGCGAGCGCGATCGAGGCGAACGATCAGCTCGCGTTCGGACAGGCGATCGCGGCGCTGCCTGATGACGGATCGCCCGAAGTCGCGCTGCTGCATCGCGCGCAAGCGTGTCGCGGCGAGTTGGTTGCTACTGGCGATTGGTACGCGCTCGCGGTGAGCCCCGATGGCACCTGGATCGCAGGGGTTGTCGCGCGCGAGGGTCCATACCGACTTGAGCGAATCTCCGCGGGTGCGTGTGTGTGGTCCACGTCGGTGCTGAGTTCGAATGTTGGTGGAGTCGCAATCTCTCCTCGTGGCCGCCTCATCGCAGTCGCACGAGACGATGGGTCGCTGCTCATCGTTGACTCGGATGATGGCCGCGTGCTGCATGAAGTCACGGCGATGGAGGATCAGGCAGGGGGCGATGTCTGCTGGCAGAGCGACGAGACTCTCGTGCACGCCGTGCGTTCGGCGAGGTTGATTGATGTCACGAATGGGCGTGTCACAAAGACGGTCGACGACCTTGGCATCGCAGAAGCGCGTGTGATCGAGCGTCGCAATGGTGGAGGATTCGTCATCGCAGCAGAGCGCGGTGCGTGCATCGTCGACGATGAACTCGCAGTGATCGAGCGGCTCGAGACTTCGGAGTTTCGGCAGACGGCGGCCCAGGGTCTTGAAGTTGATTCGGTCCTGATCGGCGGATGGGATCGCACTGTGCGGCGTTATGTCAGCGGATCGTCGAAGCCACTTTGGACAGGCCGCGCGCACCGCGACATCGTGTGGACCGTTGGTGTGTTGCCAGACGGAAGGCCATTTTCAGCTGGTGCCGATGGACTGCTCGCGATCTGGGACGCAGCGACTGGCGCAGCAGTCACGATCCCCGTCGCCGATGATGTGGTGTGGACCGCCGCAGTCTCAGGCGATGCACTCTGGGTCGGCAGCATGCACGGACTGCGACGCCTTGCACTCGCTGATCTCGCGTCGTGGGTTGGAGAGCCTGGGATTGCGCCAACGACTGTGGTGAGCCAGCAGTGGACGGCGCATGTCGATGCGAATGGACGAGGCGTGGTGAAGTGGATCGACGAACGCGTTGTGGCGTGTAGCGCCGTTGCCGGTCGGCGGCTTGTGAAGCTCGCGAGCACCGACGACGCGAGGTGGCTCGTGGCGGTTGACTCGCAAGGAGAACTCAGCGCATTCGACGCGCGAACTGGTGCGCAGTTGTGGCGCACAGGCGCTGTATCGCACGACGATGATCACGAGCCAGGTGGAATCGCCGCGGTCGTTGTTGACGCGGTGCGCGGGCGCGTGGTGCTCGCATCGCGGCATGGCGGTTGCGTTGCGTTGTCGCTTGACGATGGAAGCGTGCAGTGGATGCGCGAGATCGGTGGGCAATGCGTGTGCGTGGGAGTGTCGACCGTGGATGGGTCGATCATTGCAGGCGACAGGGATGGACTCCTGGTGCGTATCGACGAGCGCGGCGGGGCAGTGCAAGCGTCCGCGAGACATCAAAGGACGCGCGCGATTCGTATCGCCTTTACCGACGACGGCTCGCGCGCAGTGGTCGCTGGAAGCGATGGATCACTCAGGCTCATCGACGCGAAGAGTCTTGAGGAGCGGCTAACACTCAGAGTGTCGAGCGCGCTGCTCGATGCGCTGTGGATCGCACCAGACGGCATCTGGACCGTCGACCGCGAAGGAGTGAGGAGGAGGAGGTAGGGGGGGTTACGTGGAGGGCAGGGATGCGACGCTCAAAAACTCGTTGAGCCGAATCGCAATGAGGCGTCGCCTCTCAGCGAGGAATTCGGGAAAACAATCACGCGGCAAGAGCGCTGGGTCAGTTGGCACACACTGCGCGCGGAAGATGTGGTCGCCGTGGCGCTCAAGTAGTTCTGGGATGTACTTGGATGGATCGCTCGCACTGATCTTGCGATTCGCTCTGCCAGCGATGAATGCGAGGTTGGCGATGTCGTTCACTTGCCGAAGTTTGTAAACCCCATCGAGGTGCGCCTTGGGAAAAATATGATGACACTGAAGGCGCTGTTGCTGGCCAGGATGATCAAGCGCGATCCCAACATTACTGTGCCAGTCCTTCGCGCCGTTGGCGCGGAAGGCCAAGAACATCGTCTTGAAAAATGCACTGCGCTTGTTGCGACCTTCGAGGTCACTCGGCGTTACTTCAAGTGTGCCAACTTGTCGCCGCAATCGCTCAATGAGCCCATCCACACTCCCGTCGGCGCGCAGCACCGCGAGGTCCTCGTCCAACAGGGTTTCAGACGAGGACCGCGAGTACCGCCCCTTCGCGTTGGCCAACAGCACCCACCGGCGCAGCGCCTCAGCCTCATCCTGGGAAACCTGATACATGCGCTTGTGACCGAAGTAGGCGAGCGCGAGCGCGAGCGCGAGATAGGGTGAAGAGAGCAGTGCTGGGCTGTCGATCTGCGCGTTGCTCTTGAGAAAGCTGAGCGCATATTCCATTGCGGGCCTGCACTCGCTCCAGCCATTCTCGAGCAGCGCACTGCTCATGCCGCGCACTCTTCGAAAGCGTGATTGCGCTGTTGCAATCACCACCAGATTGCGAATGTGAAGGCTCAGGTCAAAGTCGAATCCTTGCGCCGCACATGAGTCGTCAAACTTCTCAAAGATCGCGAGCGAATTGCGCCACTTCGCGGTGACCTGAGCCAACGCGAGATCAGAGCCGCGCAGTTTCGCGCCGAGCGAATTGACTCGTACGAAGACTTCCGTGACCTCGTCGTAGTTCATCGAGCTTGGAAGCACCTCCATCCCGAACAGGTAGTTTCGAATCTCGCGAAGTCGCTCGAGTCGTGAGGAGTACTTGTCGTACCGGGGATCATTGAAGTCTGCGACACCAGCCTTCTTCAGGAATGGGCGATCGCTCCCGTCCTTGAACACCTCCGACACTGAGACCCAGTTCGGCAACTGCGCGAGGCGCTTCGTTCCAACCACAAATGCCATTTTTTCAAATCGCTTCAGAAGCTCCTCTTCGTCCGAGTCGGGCGCGTCGTTGTCCGCAAGTTCGTCTTCGTCGGAAGCGTCATCGCCACTACCGTCGTCCACTTCGGTCACCACTTCCAATTCGTCGGGATGGTCTAAGTTGAAGAGAATCTCGACCGGTTTCTTCCTCCCACGAACAGTGACGGGCTTGCCAGCGAGCACAGCAGCGAGCGATGTGATCCGTTGTTGCCCGTCCAGTAGCAATCGTTGAGCGTGAAAGGCGGGCGCTTCCTGTTCAACGGCAGCATCGCGCAGTGCAACATCCTCTGTGGTTTCCCACACGAGAATGGTGCCGGCGGGATATCCCCGATAGAGCGAGTCGAGCAGGTCGCGGACACGGGTACCTGGCCACACATAGCGGCGCTGCATCTCGGGAAGCGCCAACTCA